>QIEJ01000104.1 GCA_003228585.1 Pseudomonadota bacterium | reverse complement strand
AACCTGAAACTGGAATTCATGACCCTGAGGTAAATCGAAGATGAACAGTGTATCTTTACACGGTGTCGCAACCTTCGCCTATCTATTCGCCACCTTTTTCTACGTGGTGTATCTGGCCACCAGGGGCCGGGCCATAGGGAACCTGGCTACGGCGACCGCCCTTGGCGGTGTTATTGCCCATTCAGGCGGCAAGATCATGCGCTGGATTGAATCCCACCAGATGGGCATTGGCCACGCACCGCTGTCCAACATGTACGAGTCCATGAGCTTCTTCGCGCTCTGTGTTGTGGGGGTTTATCTCATAGTCGAGTGGCGGTTCAAGCAGAAGGCCCTTGGCGCCATAGTTCTTCCAATCGCCTTTGTCATAATGGCGGCCAATGCCCTCTTTTTTCCCGATGACATCAGGCCTCTTGTGCCTGCCCTGCAAAGCGACTGGCTCCTGTATCACGTGATCACCTCTTTTGTCAGCTACGGCGCTTTTGCTGTCTCTTTCGCTGTATCCATCATCTACCTGATCAAGTATCGAGCCGAGAGGAGGGGCAGTGAGGGATCCTTCGTGAATCTGTTCCCTGACCTGAAGATGCTCGATGAGGTCAACTACAAATCCATCGCCGTCGGTTTTCCCCTGCTGTCCCTGGGCATTATCACAGGTGCCGCGTGGGCCAATTACGCATGGGGGACTTACTGGAGCTGGGATCCCAAGGAAACCTGGTCGCTGATCACCTGGTTTATCTACGCGGCCTATCTGCACGCTCGCCTGACACGAGGGTGGCAGGGTAAAAGGGCCGCGATCCTCTCCATCATCGGATTCGCTGCTGTGATCTTCACCTACTTCGGGGTGAACTTCCTCCTGTCGGGATTACACAGCTACGCATAAAGCGGGTTTAAGGTTTCAGAACAGACGGTTGTCACTGCGAGGAGTCACGCCAGCGGCGTGACGACGTGGCAGTCTCAGATAATCGAGGCCAACTGTCCGGACGAGGCGTTTTGCGACCACGGCGGTCTCCACATGCTGAGATCGCTTCGCGCGGATTCAGCTCGCGATGACGATCGCTTTCTCCTATTACTTCGACACCTCGATACAGCTCTTCGCCCAATCACCCCCTCGCCCTATTGCCCCCTCGCTAGACCGCGTCCCCGTGTCCACCTCTTTTAGTTGACATGGAAAAGTTAAGTTAATAATATAGCTTGGCCTTCGCCCCACCTTGTGAAAAAATTATTTGGTCTTTTGTAACTTTTGCAGGGGTTTTTCTGTAGCACGCTTTAGTTGGCCTGGTTTTCCATAAGATACTTTGAGATATCGATATCCGGTTTGAACTTATCGAGACGGGGTAACTTGTTGATACGATGAGGAGGAGTCCGATGAAACGTGTAGCTGCAGTTTTTCTGGTTGTCATTTCCCTCGCTCTGGTTTTTACCATGCTCCAATGGGATGCAGCCTATGCGGAGGGGTGTGTTACCACCAAGTGCCACCAGAACATGGGGGAAGCGAAATTCGTTCACGGACCGGTTGGGGTGGGTCAGTGCACTATTTGCCACACTGGAGGCAAATCCGGACATCCCACCAAATCTCCAGCAAAAGATTTCAAGCTGCCCGCACAGGGCAAAGCTCTGTGTTACCTGTGTCATGAGCCCAAGGAAACTGGTTCCATTGTTCACGGACCCATATTAAAGGGTAGCTGTACAGCCTGTCACGACCCTCATCAGTCAAACACGGAGAAACAGCTGATCAAGGAAACAACCAGCGAGCTTTGCTTCTCCTGTCACGAGAACAACAAAACTACGAAGAAAGTCGTCCATGGGCCGGTGGCTGCCGGGGACTGCAACATCTGCCACAATCCGCACTCCGCCGATTTCCAGGGTCTTCTGGAGATGGAGGGTTCGGATCTCTGTTTTCTCTGCCATCTGGACAGGCAGGCCCAGTTTGAATTGAAATACAAGCATCAGCCTGCGGCCGAGAACTGCTCCAAGTGTCATAATCCACACGCTACCGATTATTCCTACATGCTGCTGGCTGAGAATCAGGCCCTGTGTTTCGGTTGCCACAAGGAGATGGAACAGCACCTCAAGGATTCTTCGGTCAAGCACAGCGCCCTTGACCAGAAGAGCTGCACCGTGTGCCACACTGCCCACGCTTCAGATTATCCTCGTCAGCTCAAGACTTCGGCCAAGGACATCTGCTACACTTGTCACAAGGAGTTGGGTATTCAGGTCCGGAAAGCCAAAAAGGTGCACGGCCCTGTCCAGCAGGATGATTGTTACGCATGTCATGACCCCCATGGCTCGAATTACACTAAAATCCTTAAAAAACCCTTCCCGGCAGAGTTTTACATGCCATACGCGACAGAGAACTATGCCCTCTGTTTTGATTGCCACAACAGGGATATTGCCCTGGATCGCTTTACATCAACTCTGACCGGGTTCAGAAACGGGGACACGAACTTGCACTTCCTGCATGTGAACCGGGAGAAGGGACGTTCCTGCAAGGCCTGCCATGAGATGCATGCCGGGGACCAGGCCAAGCACATTCGCAAGGAGGTTCCTTTCGGCAAGATGTGGATGCTCCCGATTAATTTTACCCAGGAGGAGAACGGCGGTTCGTGCAAGGTCGGATGTCACAAGCCGAAATCTTACGACAGGGTTAATCCGGTTACCTATTAGGGTTGCAATCCAGTTTGTGGTCTGGGAGAGTTTAAGGGAAGAAATGCACACGATCCAGAAACAGATAAAGGATGCAAGGCGTTGAGATTCAGGGGGACCCACTTGCTGCGCGTGGCTATTGTGCTCGTGGCGGCCACCCTGTTCCTGTCAAAACCAGGATTGTGCACAGCGTTCAGGAACCTCGAAAATGGCGTAGTGGTTCCTGATTTTACGCTGAAGGACCTCGCAGGCTTTAATCACACACTCTCGGCGGACAGGGGGAAAGTCGTCATCCTCTGTTTCGTCAAGGCAGACCAGGACCGCTCCATAAAAGCCCTGAACGATCTTACGAGGGTCTACGGGATCCTCAAGGGCAGCGGTTTGTCGGTTTATGGGGTGGCAAATGAGCCAAAGGAGGGTTCTTCCCTCCAGGGCCTGAAGGATAAGCTGGACATCGGATACCCTATACTTATTGACGAGGGAAAAAAAGTATACGGGTCTTACGGGCTTTTCACCTTTCCAGCCACAGCTGTCATCGACCAGGACGGACGGTTCGTCTATGAATACGCTTCATACTCCAGCGATTTCGAGCAGACCATTATGGACAAGGCCAGCCTGCTCCTGGGTTTGATCACCGAGGAGGAGATCGCCAAGTCCGAGGAGAAGCACGAGATCCAGGAACTGACCCCCGAACAGAAAGAGGCTAAAAGAAGCCTGCAGATGGCCAAGGTGCTTCTCGGACGGGGTTTCGGCAGCAAGGCGGTGCCCAGTCTGGAAAAGGCCATCGCACTGGATCCATCCCTCACCGAGGCCCGGATCCTGGTAGGCGGGATCTATGTTGAGGAGGAGAAATACGCCCAAGCCAGGGAGCAGTTCGAGAAGGTCCTGGAGGTCAACCCGAAATCCAACGAGGCCAGAGTGGGCATCGGGTCTGTTCTTCTTGCCGAAGGTGACCTCGATGGAGCCGAGGAGGAACTGAAGAAAGCCATTGTCATGAACCCTGATCCAACGATGGGCATGTACCGTCTGGGACAGGTATACGAGAAAAAAGGTGAGGTCGAGAAGGCCATGGAGGTCTATCGTGAAGCCCTGGAGAATCGGCTGAAATAGACGGGTGAAGGAAGATAAAGGAACCAGCGTGAGAAAACGAACTGCCGGCTTTGTCATCGCATTTACTATGGTATTGGCCTCATCGGCATTTGCGGCTGAAGCGAGGTTTCGTCTTCTTGCGCCCTCCGAGGATGCATTCCTGAGCGGCAAGGAGGTTCTACTCATTGCCAGGGTGGAAGGCTTTCACGAGGCCAAAATGGTGGAGATATTCGACAACGGAAAAACCATCGGCTTTGCCCCCCTGAAGAAAGGTGTCTTGTCCTACCGGTTTGAACTGCCGGCTGGGCGCCACGAACTGATACTGGCGGCCCCGGATATTAAACGGCAGAGTCTGAAGGTCTTCATGGGAAAGCAGGAAGGGTATCGCTACCACATCGAGAGAGACACGGACTCCTGCAAAACCTGCCATCCTGATGTGGCCAGGAATATCTACAAGCTGTCGTCGATTCAGTCAGATCTGTGTACCCAGTGCCACGATGCGGTGAACACGGGAGAATTTATCCACGGACCTGTGGCTGCGGGTTCCTGCACTCCGTGCCATGATCCTCACGGTTCCCGGAATGACTATTTTCTGGTCGCTAATGGAAAAGACCTTTGCCTGAACTGTCACAGTCAGAACCTCAGCAAGGAACATATCGACAATAGACGGAATGCCTACTGCATCAAGTGCCATGACCCGCACAGCTCGGCGAAGAACTATCATCTCCATTAGGAGCCTGTCAGTCGGCTGTTGAGCAAAATACGCCCCTGAAGAGAGGTGCGCTTATGCTGATTCGAAGTGTTTACAGGATATTCCCGCGCGGTCTGACTGCTCTTCTGGTCGTCGGATTTTTCCTGATCGCCGCCTCAGGCGCCGCTGCCGCTTTCAAGAATCTCATGGTCGGAGACCAGGCGCTCCCCATAGAACTCGAGGACTTCGGTAAAAACGTTCACACGCAGGTCGATTACGGAGATTCGGGAGCGGTCCTCCTTTTTTTCTGGGCGACATGGAGCGGCCGTTCTCTAAGAGAACTGGACGATCTGGTCAAGCTGGATGATCAATACAGGGAAAAAGGCCTCCGGATCGTGGCCATCAACGTTGAAAACCAGACCATGGACAGCCAGGACCTGGCCAGGATCGACGAGGTTTTAAAGGACAGGAATGTCGGTTTTCCCATGCTCGTCGACCAGAAACTGAAGACCTATAATGAATGGGGTGTCATAGCTACCCCGAGTACGGCCCTTGTTGACCGGGCCGGGAATGTGGTTTTCGATCTGTCAAGCTATCCAACCAGCGGCTATCTTGAGATAGAGACGGCTGTCCAGAAGGCGCTGGGGCTCTATGTCGAGGAGGAAGTGGATGTCGCTAAGAAGCCTTCCTACGAACCCACCCGTGAGGCGCTGCTCCACCTGGGGCTGGGCAAAAGGCTCATGGAAAAGGGTTTCATGAGCAAGGCCATTCCGGAGCTTGCGAAGTCCGCCGCCGCCGACAGCCGCTATCCCGATTCGCACATCTACCTGGGCTACGCGTACATCAAGGATGGCAGGGGAGAGGAGGCCCGGGTTCCACTGGCCGCGGCTCGCGAACTCGATCCCGAGAGACCCGAGAGCGTCCTGCTTCTGGCCCACCTGTCAGCAAGTCAGGAGAGGCTTGACGAGGCCCTCGACATCCTGCTAGGAAGAGAGTTGCCGGAACCTGGCACCGAACCGGCTGAGGATTCCGGTCCGGATCTTTCAGATGTGCTGGCCCTTCAGGAGGAGGGTAAGGCCAAAGAGGCTGTTGAGAAACTGGATGGTATTATAAAGGCAGAGCTGGCGCAGCTTGGTTTACCTCTGGAGGAGAAGAAGGTAGATGCCATGGAGAAGATGAGGCTGATGATGGAGAAGCAGGGCGCCCAATGAGAATCGTTAAAGATGTTCTCAAGGTCATTCTCATAGCTGTCGGCGCTCTCTCCCTTTACTTCGGAGTGGTCCATGGAGAGTGGGCGGAGACCATGTTCAACGCCACCCTTCTCTGACTGTCCTGCATCGGAGTCGGGTGACTCTGACGAAAGGTAGCCTTGCATAGACTTCTTTTCAGAAGATTTTTTCAAAGTGGTCTCGGTGTAGGGGTCGCCAACGGCTACCTCAAGGGTTTCGTGCCGCCCGGAAGCCTGTGGCAGGGGCAATCCAAGGGCTTATGTATCCCGGCGCTTAACTGCTACGCCTGTCCCGGATCGCTGTTCGCCTGCCCCATCGGAACCCTTCAGCACTTTGTGATCATCAGGGCGATCCCTCTTTATTTTACCGGTCTGTTCGTCACTTTCTGCATGGCTGTCGGCAGAATGGCCTGCGGAACCATATGCCCCTTCGGATATCTTCAGGAGATCCTGTACAAGTTTCATTCTTTCAAGATCAGGATCCCGTCCTGGCTGACTTATCTCAAGTACGCTTTTCTGGTGGGCCTGGTTATCGTTATTCCCTTCTATACCCTGCAGCCGTGGTTTTCAAAGCTGTGCCCGGTGGGGACCCTCACAGGAGGCCTCCCCTGGGTCACCATCAACCCGGAGATCCGGCTGATGATCCACGAGCTGTTCTGGGTGAAGATCGGTATCCTGATCGTTGTTGTAGGGTTGTCCGCGGTGGCAAAGAGGCCCTTCTGCCGGGTGGCTTGTCCTCTGGGAGCCATCTTCTCCCTTTTCAACCGGGTGAGCATCCTCAAGCTGGCATTTAATGATGCAATGTGTACGCATTGCGACAAATGTACCAGGATCTGTCCCATGGATATCAGCATCTACAAGGATGCCAACAACCACAACTGTATCCGCTGTTTTGACTGTACCCAGTGTCCCGCAGTGGCCGTGACCCACGCTTTTGGAAACCTTCCAGTCCCAGCCTCGGAACCGACACTCGATGTGGCTGCCGGTTAAAGGCTATCTTTCGGATTACACGCTGCTATTTGACAGACCGGAATCGCCATTATTTCGGAAGTGCCACAGGATGTAATAATGTTCCTTCGTTCTTTAGCCCTGAAAGTCAACCTTGTTATCGCAGTCATTCTTGTGGTGGCCTTTGGAGTCTCTTCCTACATCACCAAAAAAAATCTGGAGCGCCAGGCCATCGAGACCGCCATGACAAAGGCCACCATTCTGACCACATCTATCATGAACTCCATCATTGTCGAGATGAGCGGGTTCTGCCAGAAGGATGTTCAGAAGATCGTGGCCAACGTTGGTGCGGTTCCGGAAATTGAAACCGTCAGGGTTTTCAACGAGGAGGGGATCGTCACCTATTCCGCGTCACCGGAGGAGGTGGGCCTGCCGGTGGACGCCCTGGACTACTCGGTGTACAAGAGCAAGGAGAAGGCCAGGCCGTTTCAATCTGAGGAGGGCGAACACAGGTCTTTCTGCATGGTCCAGCCCATCGAGAATGCCCTGGAGTGCCGCCGGTGTCACGGTCAGGAGAAGGAGCTGCTGGGCATCCTGGACGTCTGTGTTTCCATGGCGGACACAGAGAAGAGGATCGCCG
>QIEJ01000121.1 GCA_003228585.1 Pseudomonadota bacterium | reverse complement strand
AAGGCCGTTGCCGAAACTGTGGAGGCGATGAGAGAGATCGCCGAAAAGATCTCAATCATTGAGGAGATCGCGCGCCAGACCAACATGCTGGCCCTGAACGCGGCCATCGAAGCGGCAAGGGCGGGAGAGCATGGGAAAGGCTTTGCCGTGGTGGCGGCGGAGGTTCGCAAGCTGGCCGAACGCAGCCAGACCGCCGCCGCGAGCATCAGCGAGCTTTCCGCCGACAGTGTGGATGTGGCCGAAAAAGCTGGGCAGATGCTTGATCAGATCGTTCCGGATATTCAGAGAACGTCTGAACTGGTTCAGGAGATCGCCGCGGCCTCCAACGAACAGAACGCTGGTGCGCAGCAGATCAACCGGGCGATACAACAGCTGGATCAGATTACGCAGCAGAACGCCTCTGCTGCTGAAGAGATGTCCTCCACAGCCGAGGAGATGTCCTCCCAGGCGGAGCAGTTGAAAGCGACTGTGGCCTTTTTCAAGGTCAACGGCGCGGGCATTCACCCGGTCGGATCCCACAGAAGGATCCCGGAGGAAGCCGTACTGGAAAAACCTTACCGTTCTGACGCGGGGACGATGATGGCCCGCAATGATGGAATACCGAATCCGGACCTCAATGAGGATGCCGGCGAGGTCAGGCTGGAAATGGGAAATGGTGATGCTGAAGACGCCGAGTTCGAACGATTCTAGCGCAAGGAGAACAGCCATGCCCGTCTCCGGGATAGAGGAAACAAGGACGTATCTGACTTTTACCCTCGATGAGGAGGATTTTGCCGTGGACGTTCTAAATGTCCGCGAGGTTCTGGATTACACCTCGGTTACGAAAGTACCTCGCACACCGGATTTCATGCGGGGTGTCATCAACCTGCGGGGGAATGTTGTGCCGGTTGTCGATCTGAGGCTCAAATTCGGCATGTCCGCTGTCGAAGACACGGTGGATACCTGTATCGTCGTTCTGGAGGTGGTCCTTGAAAATGAGGTCACCGTTATCGGAGCTGTCGCCGATTCGGTCAGGGAGGTTTTCGAGATGGCCCCCGATCAGATCGAACCGCCGCCCAGGATAGGTACGCGATTGAAGACGGACTTCATCCTGGGCATGGGCAAGAATGAAGATCGGTTCATCATCATACTTGACATCGACAGGATCTTCTCCGCAGACGAATTGTCCCTTGTACAGGAGGCCGGCGCCGTCTGGTCGACCGGGGAGGACTCCGGGAAGTCTCTCGAGGAATCGGAGAAGGGAAGCTCCGGGGAAACGGACTGCCCCGAGTCTCCGGACAGATCAGAGGAAAAATCCATGGACCAGGGCTCCGTGGAAGGGGAGCGGAACACTCAACCGGAATGACGACATATCTCGACCTGAAGATGCCGGATCCGGTTTTTAACCGTTTTGCCCGGTTTATCCAAACGACCTGCGGCATCAAAATGCCGCATACAAAAAAGATCATGCTCGAATCGCGGCTGAAAAAGCGATTGCGGTCATTGAATTTGAGCTCATTCGAGGAATACGAGGACCTGGTCTTCGGCAGGGGTGGGCAGCATGATGAAGTGGACCTCATGATCGATGCGGTGACCACCAACAAGACGGATTTCTTCCGTGAGCCTGAACACTTCGAGTTTCTTCGTGAAAGCGCCCTTCAGGAACTGCTGGATTACTACGGCTGGGGAATTCGCAAACCCGTGCGTGTGTGGAGCGCGGGCTGTTCAACAGGCGAGGAGGCCTATGCATTGGCAATGGTCCTGAATGAATTCGCCGAGCAAACAGCAGGTTACAGGTACACCGTCCTCGGAACAGATATTTCAGCCAGCGTCCTTGAAACCGCCCGGAGAGGAGTTTACCAGGAGAGGCTCATCGACCCTGTCCCCGATCAGCTGAAGAGGAAATATTTCATGCGAAGCAGGGACAGAGATCTCGGACTGGTTCGAGTGGTGCCGGAACTGCGTTCCAACGTCAACTACCGAAGGTTGAACCTTGTGGAACGGGATTTCAAACTGGACGGCACATTCGAGATTCTCTTCTGTCGAAACGTCCTCATCTATTTCGAAAAGAAGACTCAGGATGTCCTCCTTAATAAGCTGTTCGATCATCTCCAAAGCGGCGGTTACCTTTTTCTGGGACACTCAGAAACCCTCCACAATTTCGATCTTCCCTTCCGGCAGGTCAGACCCATGGTCTACCGTAGGCAGGATTGATGAGCCTGGAGATCTCCACCGGCAGAATCGTGGAAAGGCGGAAGGTCAGGGTTCTCATTGTCGATGATTCGGCCCTCGTTCGCCGGACCCTGACCGGTGTTCTCTCAACGGACCCTCAGATTGAGGTTATAGGAACGGCTGCGGATCCTTATATCGCCGCGCGCAAGATCCGTACCCGGGTCCCCGATGTGATAACCCTGGACGTTGAGATGCCGAGGATGGACGGGCTCACCTTCCTGAAAAAGATCATGACACAATACCCCATCCCGGTGGTCATCTGTTCCGCACTCACGGAACAGGGCGCAGAAACCACATTCAGGGCTCTGGAATACGGTGCAGTCGACGTGATCTGCAAGCCGCGGGTGGGATCGAAACAGTATCTCGAGGAGTCACGAATACGGCTTTGCGACACTGTCAAAGCGGCCTCCCGCGCGCGGGTCCGGAAATTGGAGCCGTCGTCGGAACAGCAGTATGCCGCCAGATTGACAGCAGACGCGATGCTGACAAAAGGTCGCGGCCCGGCCCTGATTCGAACCACCGATAAAGTGGCGGTCATGGGTGCTTCCACGGGCGGTACGGAGGCGATAAAGCAGCTGCTTTTATCCCTTCCGCCCGACACCCCCGGTGTGGTGATCGTCCAGCATATGCCGGAACATTTCACTTCAGTCTTCGCAAAACGTCTGAACGACCTGTGCCGCGTGTCCGTAAAAGAGGCCACCGACGGGGATACGGTCCGGACCGGCCGTGTTCTCATAGCTCCCGGTAACCGGCATACCCTCCTGCGCCGAAGCGGAGCCAGATATTACGTCGAGGTCAGGGAAGGCCCCCTGGTTTCGCGACACCGCCCCTCGGTCGATGTGCTGTTCAGGTCGGCAGCCCGATTTGCCGGAAGCAACGCTGTCGGGGTCATCATGACGGGGATGGGGGACGATGGTGCCCAGGGCCTGCTGGAGATGAAGGATGCCGGAGCGGTCACGATTGCGCAGGACGAGGTTACCTGCATAGTGTTCGGCATGCCCAGGGCGGCCATTAAGTTGAATGCCGCGTCAAGGGTCCTGCCTCTCAAGGCCATTGCCGATACAGTGGTGAAAGCGTGTCTGGCATGAGAAAACCCCTGCCGCCGGTCAAGATCCACATTGGACAGCTGCACGCGAGCCGGAACCCCGTGGAGATCTTCACCCTGCTCGGTTCCTGTGTTTCAGTGTGTTTTCACGATCCGGTTTCCAGAATCGGGGGGATGAACCACATCCTCCTGCCGGGGAAAGCCGATCTGGACCATTTCGATCATTCAGCCCGGTACGGAATCAATGCCATGGAAATCCTCATCAACAAGCTTCACAAGGAGGGCGCCGAAAGAAAAAAACTGAGAGCAAAGGTGTTTGGGGGAGCCCACATCATAAGATCCGTCAGCGAGGCTGATTCTCCAGGCCGGAGAAATCTTGATTTTGTGTTCAGATTCCTCGAGATCGAAGGCTTTCCAGTCATCAGCATGGACGTTGGCGGATTCAACGCCCGGAAGATATTTTTCAGGACGGATACCGGGATGGTTCGTCTGAAAAGAGTACCCGCAATATACTTCGGATTATTGAGAAGAGAAGAGAAACGCTTCACCAGACAGGTCAATTACGAACTGGGAGAAGACGGCCGAGTGTCCATTTTCGACGATTCCTGATCAGCCGTATCAAACACCATTTTACCTTGACAGTTTCGCATCTCCATTATAAACAATTAAATTGCGGATAAGGCAGAGGGCGGCAGACCCTCCATCTGCCTTTATTTTACAGTTGAAGCAGTTCCCTGACAGACGGAACTGTCCGAAAGCCTTCCCAAGGAAGTCAAAAACACGGTTTCTTTAACCCTGACCTGTGTGATGATGGGAATGACAACCCGCTGTTTCAGCTGGTTGTCCGGATAATTGTAGATTCGTTTCAGAAACGGATTTATCGAAAAACGAGGCAGAAAGGAGAACATTTCATGTCAGCACCGAAACTACCCATAATCAACGAACTCGGGTATTACGATATCCGGATGGAGAGTATCGGAGGAATGGGGGCCAACCTGGCAGGCCAGATCCTCGCGGAGGCCTGCATCCTGAGGATGGGCTACAATGGCGTCAATTTCGCCAGCTACGGTTCCGAGAAGAAGGGGACGCCGGTCAAATCCTTCGTCAGGCTCTGTGCCACGGACCAGGAGGTTACGGACAATTCACCTGTTGAACAGCCGCATCTGCTGGCGGTTTTTGCAGAGCAGCTCATCGGCAACGTTCCCATCACACAGGGATTCGGAAAAGGAAGCGTAATCGCAGTGAATACGGTCCTTACCCCTGAGGAAGTCATGGATGAACTGAAGCTGCCTGGGTGCCGAATCTACTGTGTCGATGCTCTGAAGATATCAATGGAAGAAAAGGTCCCCCTCAACACAGCCATGCTGGGGGCTGTCAGTAAGATATCCGGATTCATCGATCCTGAAGCCATCAAAGGAGTAATTAAAGACAAAATAGGGAAGCGTTATCCTCATCTTGTCGACGGGAACATGAAGGCCTTTGACCGCGGTTACAACGACGGCCATGAAGCTGACTTCAGCGACTCCGACAAATATCCGGAGGTTCCGTTCCATCGGGTTCAGCCCGATCTTGGCTACGAGAACGAGCCCATGGGGGGGATTATCACCAATCCGGGAAACACGATAGTCAAGAACCACGCCGCTTCCAGAGTAGGGTACATTCCTTTCTGGCACGAGGATATCTGTATCCACTGTGGTGACTGTGACCTGACCTGTCCCGATCACTGCATGGTCTTCGAAAAGAGCACCGATGACAAGGGAAAGGAAATGGTATTCATGCTGGGCATTGATTACAACTACTGCAAAGGATGCCTCAGATGTGTGGACATCTGTCCCGTCGACGCACTGACCGCGGAGGTGGAGTCAACAGTGGATGTTAAAAAAGAACGCGCAGATCTCAGGAGGGTGTTATGAGTTCAGCTAAAACAGCCAAAAAGATAAAAGCCCCATACCCTCAGAAGGTGGACATTCAGGACGGCAACTCCATGGCCGCCATCTCCGCCTACCACATCGATTTCACGATGATGGGGTACTACCCGATCACACCGTCCACACAGGTGGCTGAAACCCTTGACGCCATGAAGGCCGCCGGAATGCATGATATCACGATGATCCCCGGTGACGGTGAGCATGGAGCCGCGGGGATCTGTTTCGGGGCTACCGCTGGCGGCGCGAGGGTATTCAACTCCACGTCAGCCAACGGACTCCTGTTTTCCATGGAGCAGCTCCCGGTACAGGCGGGCAGTCGATTTCCCATGGTCCTTGATATTGCCACACGGTCGGTATCCGGTCCTCTGGACATCAAAGGTGACCACAGCGATATCATGATGGCCCTGAACACGGGATGGATCATGCTCATGGCAAAAGATCCCCAGATGGTCTACGACATGAACATCATCGCGGTCAAACTGGGCGAGCATCCTGATGTCCGGCTGCCGGTCATGGTTAATTACGACGGTTTCTTTACCAGCCACCAGAAAAGACGGGTTCACTATTTCGAGGACCCACAGGTCGTCAGGGACTGGCTGGGCCCCAAAGTCCAGGAGAACCATGCCCTGGATCCTGACAACCCGGTCACCATCGGCCCTTATATGAACGAGCCCGACCTGATCAACAACAAGAAACAGCAGTCCCTCGCCATGGAGGCGGCCTACCGGGAGCTTCCCGGGATCATGGCGGAGTACGGCAATATGTCCGGCAGAACTTATCCCGTCCTGTCGACCTACCAGATGGATGATTCCGAGGTCGCCATGTTTGTCCTGAATTCGGCCTACGATACCGCCAGGATCGCTGTGGACAAGCTCAGGGAGCAGGGCAAAAAGGTCGGATTGGTCACCGCAAACGTCATCAGGCCCTTCCCCAAAGCCGAGATAACGGATATTTTTTCCAAAACCGATGTGCTTCTCGTCGGCGACCGGGCTGACAGCTACGGGGCCTGGCAGGGGAACATGGCCATGGAGATCAAGGCTTCCCTCAAGGACGATGTGGAGAACCGGACAAAGGTGATCTCCAGGATCTACGGGCTCGGTGGGCTGGACTTCTTCGTGGAGGATGCCCTGGAGATGTTTGACGAGGCTCTCGAGGCAGCCAGGACCGGGAAGGTGCAGGTGCCCTTCGAGTATCACGGGGCCAATCCAGGCACTCCCGGCTACGCCATGGAAAGAATCCTGGAGCCCCTTACCAAAGAGAGAATGTCCCCGGGGCTTCTCAAGCTGGAGGAGAAAGATGGGGACATCCTGCTTAAAGGTTTCAACAAGAGAAAACTGGCGGATATGCCAAAGCGGATACTGCCGGGGCACGGAGCCTGTCCGGGATGCGGAATCTTTCCCAACCTGAATATATTCCTGAAGGGTATCGAGGGAAATGTTGTGGTCCTGTTCCACACCGGATGCGCCATGGTGGTGACTACCGGCTATCCCTACAGCTCCCACCGCATCACATATATCCACAACCTGTTCCAGAATGGAGCGGCCACCATGAGCGGCCTGGTCGAGGCCTACAACACGCGTGTGAAAAGGGGAGAACTCCCCGGTGATGAAGATTTTACGTTCCTCATGGTCACCGGTGACGGCGGTCACGACATCGGTCAGGGACCCAGTATAGGCGCGGCCATCCGAGGGCATAAGATGATCCTTCTCGAGTATGACAACCAGGCCTACATGAATACAGGCACCCAGCTTTCTTTCACCACACCCCTGGGCCATCAGACCTCCACGTCGGGTGTGGGGCCGGGCGAGAAGGGGAAGAGCTTCCAGCATAAGGACACGGCCCAGATCATGGCAGGCTGCCACATTCCCTACGTTTTCACCGCCGTGGAATCTCAGCCGAGGGACATGGTCCGCAAGGCAGCCATCGCCTATCGGAAGGCTCAGGAAGAGGGATTTGTTTTCGGTAAGGTCCTGTCAATATGTCCTCTGGGTTGGAGGACCGTCGAGAAGGATTCGGTGAGCATCATACAGAAGGCGGTGGATAGCTGTTTCTTCCCTCTGTACGAAGTGAACAACGGGATCACGAACATCACCTACAACCCCGAGGAGAAGGACAAGAAGATCCCAACGATGGATTGGCTCAAGACCATGGGTAAAACCCGCCACCTGATGAGGAGAATGCCCACATCGTGGATGAGTTCCAGAGGGAAGTGGACCGCAGGTGGGATAAGCTGAAGGCCATGCACGAGAATCCTCTTCTGTAGGTATTTAAGGGAAAGTTTTCTCACGCTAGAAGCGGGATGAACGGGCGTGTGACCATAATTTATGGGTTTTTTGTTAAATAGCGGGGACTTAATTGTCCCCGCTATTTTTTATTGTGCGTTCCCGGGCTTTGCTTCAGGCATATCCGGGACTTCGAAATGAAAAGTGCTGCCGGCTCCTTCAGAACTCTCAACCCACACCCTGCCCCCGAGAAGCCTGGATATCTTCT
>QIEJ01000164.1 GCA_003228585.1 Pseudomonadota bacterium | reverse complement strand
GAAAACCATATGAGAGACCCGACGAGGGAGGGTTCGATCACTTCCTCAAAGGATAGGACCGGAGATATGGACAGGCCGGTGCTGCTGATATCCGCCTCCGACAGCAGCGGTGCGGCGGGCATGCAGGCCGACATCAGGGTTCTTGAGACCCTGAATCTGCCCCTCCGCTGTGCGTTGACAGCGGTGACCGTTCAGGGGGATGATGGAGTTCTTGATGTCCTGCCTGTTTCCTCAAATGTAATCAGATCCTCAATAAAAACCGCATGTGAGGATCCCCCGGGCATCTCTGCCGTTAAGATCGGCATGCTTGTGGACGCGCCAACTGTTTTGACTGTCGTTGAATCCCTGAAACCCACTGTTAATAAAGGTCTCCCGGTGATCCTCGACCCTGTTGTGCGTTCGACATCCGGGGCTTCTCTGGTGGATGGCGAGGGTATGGAGGTCATGCTGGACAAGCTGCTTCCTCTGTGTACCGTTATCACACCGAACAGGGAGGAGGCGCTGTGGCTGGCCGCTCAGAGAGCTGTTTCAACGATTGATGAAGACAGAGCAGCGGACGTTCTCCTGTCTCTGGGAGCAGGTTCCGTTCTGCTTACGGGAGGGGAGGGGGCCGATGAGTTCTGTACGGATACCCTTTACACCCCGTCCCATTCACCAAGGCAGTTCAGGCACCTGAGAACCCATGGACCCGTGCCGCGGGGAACCGGTTGCGCTCTTTCCACCGCCATAGCCGCCCATCTCGCTATTGGTTTACAGATGGATGAAGCGGTTGACAAGGCCATTGAGCTTGTCGTCGGGTTGATCGAAGCTTCAAGGATCACTGGAAACCAGAGGTTGTTGTTTCCAAAAGGATAGTTTCAAGATATTTATACAAGATCCAATAAAAGCGTTTGTCATTGCGAGGAGGCCTGAAAAGTGTGGCCGACGTGGCAATCTCAGCTTGCTGAGTCACGACTTTGCGACTTGGAGACTTTTACGACTGAGCGATTTACTTCGCCTGGTCACACGGTCGCCACTTCGTTACCCCGTTACCTCGACACATCCATACCTCGATACCGTTACCCGGATCGCTTCGTCCCGCTGGTTCTCGCGATGACGCGTGCAGGTCGAGATGGACCAGCAGCCCTGGACTCGGGACACGGAACTCGGGATCTGTATTTTAGTTTCTTGCATTTTACAAATCCCTATAATATCTTTATAGGTTCAACACTCAGCGATAAATTGCGAGAAGTGTTGGAAAATAAACGAAAGGAGGGCATGGCTTTTGGGAAGCGTGATTAAGAAACGACGCAAGAAAATGAGAAAACACAAGCACAAGAAACTTCTGGCCCGCAGCCGACACAAGAGGAAGTAATAATTGAGTAGAATAATCGGGGTTGTCGGATCAGGAGATCTTTCAAGGAGCACTAACACTATGGCCTATGAGGTTGGCAGGCTGATAGCCGGGGAGGGGGCCATGCTGGCGTGTGGCGGTTTGTCTGGAATCATGGAAGCCGCCTGCCGCGGAGCATTTGAATCGGGCGGGATCACCCTGGGAATTCTCCCCGGTGACACCAAAGACAAGGCCAACCCTTATGTCACCATCCCTCTTCCCACCGGGATGGGTGTTGGACGCAACATTCTCGTCGTCAGGGCATCGGATTCCCTGATCGCCATGGACGGGGGGTCGGGAACACTCTCCGAAATAGCCTTTGCTCTCAACATAGGTGTTCCGGTGGTCGATCTCGGTGGCTGGAAGATCGAAGGCACGATTCCAGTCAAGACACCCGATGAAGCCGTTGAAGTAGCCCTTTCACTGGCCGGCTGAGGCCATAATCTTCCAGCCGACGACATGTCAAGAGCACATCAACAAATGACCACGATACCAGAACAGGGAAAGGTGTATATCAGGACCTTCGGGTGCCAGATGAATGTTTACGACTCGGAGAAGATATACGCCTTTCTTCAGGACCGGTATCTTCCGGCTGCCACGGAAGAGGAGGCTGATCTCATTCTCCTGAATACATGTTCCATCAGAGATAAGGCCGAGCAGAAGGTTTACAGCCTCCTGGGCCGCCTCAGAGGATTAAAAAACACGAAACCTGAACTCCTCATCGGGGTTGGCGGATGCGTCGCCCAGCAGGAGGGAGAACGCATTCTCAGACGCTCCTCCCTGGTTGACCTTGTCTTCGGGACCAATAACATCGATAAGCTTCCCGAGATTATCGATGAGAGGGTGACCACTGGCCGCAAGGTGTGCAGGGTAGAGGAGGACATGGATTCCGTACCATCCGCCGCCGCTCCGTTGTCCAGATCCGGCAACGATCCAACCTCTCTCTTGACTATCATGAAGGGTTGTGACAACTTTTGTGCCTACTGTGTCGTCCCGCTGGTTCGAGGCCGCGAGGTGAGCCGGGCAATGTCTGAGATTCTCGACGAAGCCCGTTATCTGGTGGGTAATGGAGTCAGGGAGATCACGCTCTTGGGACAGAATGTCAATTCCTATCATGATCCTGAAACCGGCGCCGGGTTTATCCAGCTCCTTGAAAAAGTTGATGGCATGGCTTCCCTGGAGAGGCTGCGATTCGTCACCTCCCATCCCAAGGACTTTTCAGGGGAACTTGTCGAGGCAATGGCTGGATTAAAAAGCGTCAGTGAACATATCCACCTGCCGGTTCAGGCCGGCTCAGACAGGGTTCTCAAAGCCATGGGAAGAGGCTATTCAAGGGATGAATACCGCGAAAAGGTAGCCCTTCTCAGAGACCGTGTCCCCGACGTGGAGATTACGACCGATATTATTGTGGGTTTTCCGGGTGAGGAAAGGGAGGATTTTGAGCAGACTCTCTCCCTTCTGGAGGAGATACGATATCAGAACGCCTTCTCTTTCCGCTTTTCACCGCGCCCCGGAACCGCGGCCGCCGAAATGGACGATCCGGTGCCAGACGACACAAAAAGACCCTGGCTCCCGGAACTTCAGGAGGTCCAGAACACAATTACAGCACAGAAGCACGCGGCACTTGTCGGGGAAGTGGTTGAAGTCTTCGTTGAGGGGTTCGGTCGACGTGACAATGGTAAACTGGAGGGGAGAACCCGAAACAATTACATCGTTCATTTTACCGGGGATTCAGGGTTGGTTGGAAGATCCCTGAATACCCGAGTTGTCCGGTCTCATAAAATTCACCTTGAGGGGGTGATCGTAACATGAGGGACAAAGACTTTGTCGAGGTTGTTGTCCACGGTTTGACCATGGACCCCAAAAACAACAATCCCGTTATCCTTCTCAAGCAGAAGGATGGACAGAAAGTTATGCCCATCTGGATCGGTCTTTTTGAAGCCAATTCCATCGCCATGAGCCTTGGCGGGGTTGATGTTCCCCGTCCCATGACCCATGATCTGCTCAGGTCCGTTCTCGAGGAATCGGGACTTACAGTGGAGAGGGTTGCTGTAACCGAGTTGAAGGATAATACCTTTTACGCCACGATCTTCCTGCACAGTAATGACTCCTCCCGGATCCAGGTTGACTCGAGACCCTCCGACGCCATTGCTCTCGCTGTCCGGTCACAGTGTCCGATCTTCATTATGGATTCCATTTTCACCCAGTCGTCCATCGACCTTGATTCCATTGAGATAGAACATGAAGACACAAAGGATAAATGGTTGGAAATACTGGACAATATGGATCCTGAAGATTTCAGCAAATACAAGATGTAATCCTTACATAATGCCTTTTACTCCCTCCGGTGTTGAGCGATTCAGGAAATTCCTCTTTATCTGGGGTCCACCCGCCGGTATGGCGGTCATTATCTTCATTGGTTCAGCGATCCCGGGCAAGAAGATTCCTCAGTATCCCGAGATTTTCAATAACATTTTTCATTTCATCGAATTTGCTGCCCTTGGCTTTTTCCTGGCAAGGGCATTGGACAATTTCAATATTTCTTCCCGAATGTTTGACACTGTCGCCTGGACGACAGTAATATGCACAGGCTACGGCTTGATGGTTGAACTTTATCAGTTTACCGTACCGAACAGGGTTTTCGACACAGCAGACCTCGTCATGAATTCGGCAGGTGCTCTGGTCGGTTCCTTTATATACGGTTTGGCTTACATTCATCGAAAACAGGATAGTAATGAGAGCATTTCCCAGTAAAAAGGTAAGTTAGAAATGGCTCGAACGGTTCAAAGTGTTGAGGAACTCCAAGACCTCGCCAAGCTTTCGGACGCCCTCCTGAAGGCACTTGTTGAGGAGATTGGAGGTGTCTCGGGTACTGTATGGGTCTTCGAGCAGGATCAGTCCTTCAAAAAGGTTTTCTCCAGCGGAAAGAAGGAGGGAGGGGACACTATCGATCCCGGTGAGATTATCCACCGGCACGAGGGAATCTCGAGTGGAATGCCTTTTTTCGAGCAGCGAAAGGGCAAGATCATCCAGAACAGTGTTTTCCTCCCCATGCTCCATCATGACCGGTTGTCCGGACTGGTTCATCTGGAGTTGAAAACCTCATCCAGAGGAAAAGCTGTTGAGGTGGAGACTCTCCAATCAGCCAGAAAAATCGTGGAGGAGTTCTCCCCGTTCCTGAACAGCGCTATGACGTTTGACAGGGTGAGGCGTAACCCGCTCAGGGATCTTGAATCAGACAGCTACAATGAGATTTTTATCCTGGATTTTCTCTCCAGGCATATCTCCCTGAGTCAGCGTTATAAAAGACGACTTGGCCTTGTCAGCCTGGAATTTGAAGGTATGGAGAGCTTTCAGAGGAAACAGACATACCGGCTGGTGCAGGCAATGCTGAGAGACACCTCTGAAACCCTTCAGGGAATAGTAAGGGACTATGATATCGTATCCCATGTAGGAAATTTCCGTTTTTTCTTTGGACTTCCTGATTCCGACAGCCTCGGGTGCAGAATAACCATAGAGAGGATAAGAAAGGGGTTCGAGAAACTCGAGTTTCTGGGAAAACGGTTTGTACGTTATGGTCTGACAGCGCACTTCGGTTTTGCCTGCTATCCGGAGGATGGCTCCACAGTAGATGCCCTGCTCATGAAAGCCCTTGAGAGGGGCAAGGAGAGCCGGCATGACCCGTTTAACATGATCCAATGGAATGGCAAGAGCTTCTGGGACATGGTCGAGATGTTTACCGGCGATCAGCAAAATCCGGAGTTCTTGAAGATAAAGGACACGGATGTTACCGAATTCAACACCGGGTTCAATTATCTCCTTCAGGAAACTGTGGCAAACGACATCTGCCTGCATCCTGAAAGGAGGGGGTTGCTCTTCATTGGAACCGACAATATGTACATCACCGAAGCGCTCCTCCAGAAGAATGCAGTTATAGCCAAGGCGGCCACCAGGACCAGCGTATTTGGAGACATGTCGGGTGTTCAACCACTCAGGGATCTTAATATCAGCACCATAGCCATCTCGCCCGATCATGCCGCCTCTTTTCAATTTATTCTCTATCTCACCGACCTTAACGCTTACGGTCTCCTGACGGTTCACCACAAGGGTGACCTCTGGAAGGGGATCCACACCTCCCATGACAAACTTGTCGAGAAGCTTATTTTCAAACTCAGGGAGGAGTACTCGCTTCAGGATCAGATTTAACAGCCTATGACTCGTAAAATTCTGCTGGTTGATGCCGACCAGGCATTGCTGAAAAAACTGGGCCGACGCCTGAAACAGGAACAGTTCGCTGTTATTACAAGCGCTGACGGTGCTACTGCCCTTGAAGTGGCCATCGTAGGGAAACCGGATCTGGTCATCACCAATTATCATCTTCCCATTTTCAGCGGAGAGAGGCTCCGCGCTTTTCTGAGAAACAATCCAACGACTTATCATATCCCCATAATTTTCCTCGTCGACACGGACAGGGGGAAGGACACAACCCTGGCATCCATAGGACCGGATCCGTCACTTGTGAAACCCTTTCGCTGGGAGGACATCAGACCGAAGATCCACCAGGCGTTCAGCCAGGCCGAACAGGAGGAGGATGAGGACAGGATCAAGAAGGTAGGGTCGGGGGTAGAGGGTAACCTGCGGGAGGTATCACTTGTCGATCTTCTCCAGATATTCGGTCTGAACAGGCGTACGGGGATACTGACGCTCACTCACGGCGATAAAGAGGGTACCGTGTATCTGAACAACGGGGAGGTTGTGAGCACCGTACATGGGGAGATCAACGGTGAAAAGGCCCTCTACCGCATTCTGAGGTGGAAGGACGGCACTTTTAATTACCACCCCGACCAGTTTACCGTATCCAGGAACATTTCCCGTTCCATTGACGCCCTTCTGATGGAGGGTATGCGGCAGCTTGACGAATGGGATTCCCTTCAGGCCAAAATGCCGCCGGGATCAAGTATCCTGAAGATGAACAAGAACCAGAAGGAACTTCCAAGGGATCTGAGACCGGTGACCGAGGAGGTGCTCCTGCTCCTGGAATTCTACAGCAGTGTTGACGATATCATTGAAAAGTCGAAACACACGGATTACGAGGTCTCCAGATCGATCCTGGGGCTCATTCAGAAAGGTATTCTCAGTGCCATCATGGAGAGGAGGGCCGTCAAGAGGGATGAAGCTCCCCTGGTCACGGCTGAACAGGCCCTGAGTATCAGAAAGGTTATGGGATTGGAAGATGGAGGTTCCGCAGGTCCTGAATGGGGTAAGATCCTGCTTTTCTCCTCCTCCCCGGGACTTGTCAAACAGTTTCTTGTCGAAGCGGGGAATCTGGATGAATTCAAGCTCTCCAGAGACAATTTCTCCAACCGGGAGATACTCAATTCATCCTTCGGCCCTCTCGGCGCACTGGAGATAAGCGATAAGACACGTCTTCAGCTGTTCGTTTTACCATCCGGCCCCACCGCCAGGCCCATGTGGAAACCATTTTCCGAGGGATCTGTCGGCGCGATACTCCTAACCGCCCGGGAAAACGGAGACATGGACGACCTGGCCATGGTCAGTGAATTCGTTAATAACTCTTTGAAGCATCCACTTGTTCATCGAGAGGTCGATACCCGGGCAGAGGGAAAGCTCTCGCCTTCCGATGTGTTTAAGGACCTTTTTACCCTCCTCCTGGAGGAGGAAAGTGAATACGAAGGGAAAAATACATGAGCAACAACCAGTCCAGAATCCTTGTTGTAGATGATGATCCCAGCATCCAGGATATCCTGAGAATTATCCTCGAAAAGAACGGCTACAACGTTCATCTTGCAACGGATGGAGAAGAGGCGGTCCAGCGTTTCCTCGATGTTCAACCCGATCTCGTCATAAGCGACATATCCATGCCAAAAGGTGACGGATTTAATGTGGCCATCCTTATCAGAAGCAAGGACCAGGAGGGGAAAAAGACACCCATCCTCCTTATCAGCGCATTTTATGACGACCGGGCCAACCAGGATAACGCTGAACGCTGTGGCGCGGATGCCTTTCTACCCAAACCCTTTACACAGAAGGAGCTTCTGGACGTTGTAGAGGAACTACTG
>QIEJ01000166.1 GCA_003228585.1 Pseudomonadota bacterium | reverse complement strand
GGCGAGAAGAGCATCTCTCAAGTCAGGTCAATGGCAGGCAGGATCGTCTCCCTTGAGTCCAAAGCGAGGACTTTCTGGTAATCCTCGAGGGAGTAGACGTGGGTAATGAGGGATGACAGCTCCTGACCGAAAAGGTCATTCAGTTCTATCAGGTGCTTGACCGACGATTCAAAAGCATCCTTTCCCGACTTGATACTCCCAATGATCACCTGGTTACCGGCCACCATTCTGCTGAAAAGGGCCCCGGCGTCGATTTCGACCCTGGAGCCTTGAGACACTTTCTCAGGCATGGCCATGAGTACCATTATACTATTGTAAGCCATGAACGGAATGGTGCGCAATAATATAAACGAGGGATCCCCGGTCGTATCGAAGATGTGATTGAAGCTGTATCCGTCATTTTCAAGGCGCTCCATAGGAACTCTTGCCGTATTGAAGTATTGTGCATCCATGGACTCAAAAAGGCGGGATCTCAGGTCATCTGAGTCGCGGCGTCCAAAGACAGTGAGCCGATAATTATAAAGGGACAGGAGAAAAGCGGTCATAATACCCACAGGACCCATTCCCGTCACCAGAGTGTGGGGGGAGAAGGTTTCATCGGCATGATAACAGAAGAAATTGTAGCGCTGCAGAATTTCCACCGCTTCGCTATGGGCCTTTTCCGCGACACTGAGAGGCGCCACCAGAAGAGCCACCTCCTCGAGGTCCTCGGGTATCTTCACGAGGTAACGCCCCTTGACGGCGATGAACTCCCTGGCGAATCCATGGGTCCGCATCAGGCCTGAATCCTTATATCTGTCAGGATGGGGGCACAGGTCGCTGCGCAAATCGATGCATTTCTGGCAGTCGCGTCTTATGGTCGGCACAACGAGATCACCCGGATCGAATTCCCTGACCAAGGGTCCCTTTTCCACGATCCTTCCAATGGCTATGTGCCCCGGGATCAGGTAATCCGAGCCGTCCGGGGTGACAGTATCGGGGTTCTGCAGAATCAGTCGATCCCTTCGTGTGAGTCCCACACGGGTTATCCTGACCATGATCTCATCTGCCTCGAGATCCGGCATGGGGATGTCCCGGATGGCCAGCTCCCCGGTGCTCGGAGTCACTGTAAGGGCTTTGATCGTCTGGGAGTTCATAACCGTGATTATAGCAGATTTTCAATGGGTTGCCATTTTCCACCGGATTAAATAGTATCCTCCGGTTGTGAACCAGGAGATAACATTTTATTAATGTCAAGGTGAACGTTTTGAACGGACGAATCTTTATCGTGATCTGCCTCATGTTCAGTGTGCTGATCCTGAATGGGATGTTTCAGCCTTTCCCGGGATGGTCCAAGGACGTGAAATTGTCACCTTCGCCTGGACTGTATCCGGAGACGACAGTTGATCCTCCGGGCGGTGATTACAGGCCACCTGTCCTGGCTCGGCTGGAAACCGGGAGGGAGGGCAGAATCCACTATACCCTGGACGGTACTGAACCTGGCCCTCTTTACTCCTCACCACTCAAATTCTCTGAACCGGTAACCCTGAAGTTCTTTGCGGTGGATGGTCTCGGCAACAAAGGTGCTGTCCAGACCCACCGGTATTCATTCATCAACGGTGTGTGGAGAAAATATTCCAGGGGCGTGTTTCTCATCCCCAGTGTAACCGACGGTAAGATCTTCTGGATGGGCTCCGAAGACGGGCTCGTCTTCTACAGGGAATTTCGCAGGTGAAGGGGATGGGCTGTTGGGCAGCCGGATCAACGATCTGTTGCTGGACGAGGAAGACAATCTCTGGGTCGCCACCGAACTGGGCCTTAATGTATACCGTGATAAAACAGGGTTTTCACACCTGGACAGGAATGCCGGACTCCCTGCCAGAGAAGTTCTCAGCCTCGGGGTCGATACTGACAACTCCATCTGGGCGGGGACGAAAAGCGGTGTCGTTCATATCAGGGATGGAGCCGTTGTCGATCTCTTCACAAGGAAGGACGGCCTTGCGGACAATTCCGTACTAGCAATAACTGTTGACGCACTGGGAACGAAGTGGTTTGGGACGAGGAAGGGGTTGTCACGGTTCACCGGGACCAGTTGGGAAAATTTCTCAGAGGAGGATGGTCTGATAGATGACGAGGTACGAACCATCGCCATCGATTCGGACTGGAACGTGTGGTGCGGTACATCAAAGGGGATATCTGTATACGATGGTGTTAAGTGGAAAAACCATACAAAATCAGATGGGTTGCCGAGCAATGCCGTGATTCTCATTGCCCCCGATCCGGATGGTGAGATTTGGGTCGCAACCAGATCGGGTGTGGCGCGTTATAGTGGACAGAAGTGGATTAAGGAAGAATTGCCATAAAATCAGTTTCAAGTTCCGGTAAAGATTGACAAACAACAAGACATCTCCTTGAAAATAATATAACATTTTTCCGATGATCAAAGATTACAGGATCCACGGTATTACAGGGCCGAACAAGGAATTTTACGCCACGTTGAGCGGCCAGGGGATTGGAAACCGCTATTTCCATGAAACAGCGGAAAATGAAGGCGTCATCCAGCACCGTTTCTTCTGTGGAGGCAATGAATTTATTATCGGTCCGGAAGGCCTTTTCCACACTGGAAACGGCGGCAGCTTCTGTCCTTATATGTTTGGTGTGGACGAGCCTATGGAAGATCTTGTCAAAGCTGATGTCATAAACCGGCTTGTTCTTTTCGGAGCAAGACACGACGATTCTCCAACCATAACTTTTGACGACAACACCACCGGTAAAGAAACATTCAAAGAGATATTCCTGAGAGGCCACGCGGTCTTCAATTATTATTTCTTCGTATATTTTTCCAGGAAAACATCACTTAAAAAGCAACAGGAAAAGATCTTGAAGGTGCTCGGCAAGGCGCTGAAGAGGCTCCCCTTAAGTCTGGACAATGATGACTCGCGTGTTTCGGAGGAGCTTTACGACAAATGGTCTGATCCGGGAGCTGTTTTCTTTCTTCTCAAAGTCATTAACTGCTCCCACCTGGAATTTTACCGGAAATTTGATGAATTCTACTCAATGTCGCGAGCTTTTGGCGAAGAGGAGCAGAATGCACTCGACGAGTTAGCACAGCGTCTGGGGATCGATCCGTATTCCCAGGAACGCATCAAAATAGATGTCATGTTCCGAAACAGCGAAAACAGGGAAGTTGTGGCTGAATACCGTTCAGTCCTTGTGGAGATCTGGAAGCGAAACGAAATCCTTTTCGATGACAGTGCCAGGATATCACGATTGAGGACTCTTGCTCTACGAAAAGGAATACCGTCGAACCTTCTGGACTCACTGGACGAAAAGCTCATAGGTGACAAGCAGGTGCTCAGAACAGAGGAACCCGAATATCTTGTGGAGGCGAGAGGCGTGCTGGAAACAATTTTCCTGCGCACCCGTCAGATGGGAGTGCACCTTGAAAAGGAGGATCTGATCCGTCTCCTGAAAACCAAGCTCACAGCACTGGATAAACGTGATTCAGCCTTTGACAGGATCCTTATCGAGGTTGGAAAGCAATGCGACGAAATAAGCACCAAAGCCGATGATCCTTCTATCCTGGAGGAATTCGGCAATATCGTGACTTATTTCGACCGATTCGACGCCGTTTACCACATGGTCAATGGATTAGCGTTCCACGAGGAGGAAAAGCTTCCCGAGGATCGTCTGAGAAGTCTGTTCACCAACAAGAAGATTTTCGATGGAATTCAGGAAAACCTGTTTCACGACCTGTTTGTCGTGCCAATCATGGAGAATCCCTACCTGCCCATATTCGGTAAGCGGAAGGTAGAGACTCTGTCCAATGGGCTTGGCAATATAGTGACAGGTGACCTTTCTCTCCAGGACCTGGTGATTTCCATTGAGAATCTGGTCCGGGAGGAAAGGGAGTACAGAATTGTCAAGGCCGCTATGGACAGGTGGCTGAAAAAATTCGGACGATCTCTCAGGGGTGTGAATGAGGAGCAGGTCTTTATAAAAGATGTGAAGAAAATGCTGACCTCAAAAGAACTCGTGCGTGCCGGTGCTCCGGACGCTTTTTTCCGTAAGGCACTCGATGACCTGAAGATGGAAAGGATGTATGTCAGTACAGTTCTTCCCAGGGCGATAAAGGGAAAGGATGCCAGGATTCGCGAGGAGTTCATCCGCACCAGCGGCCTCGAGATGATACGGGTCGAGGAACTGGAGAGGGAGTTTCAACTCCGGTACCGCATTGAAAATGGTGTGTTAGAGCAGATCCGTAACAGGGAACTTTGAGGAGGGTTCTATGTTGATGGCAGGCGTTGATGTGGGGTTCGGCTTTACCAAGGCCTCGGACGGTGAATCGTGCGTACTTTTCAAGTCAATCGTTGGGGAAGCGCAGCCCCGCGCCCTGAATGATGAATTCTTCAGCGGGCAGTCATTGGCGGGCAGTCATCTGACAGTAGATGGAAGATCCTATTTTATTGGTGAACTTGCCGAATCCGAATCAAGAGTTCGTCAGTTTACCCTGGATCAGGCTCAGATGGTGGCCAATCAGTTCCGGCTGCTGGCCCTTGCCGGTCTCACCCGTGTGGTTCCAAGCAGGGTTCCACTTAACGTCATCACCGGACTGCCGGTGGGATACTATATGGAATTTAAGGACAGACTTTCAGAAACCCTGATGGGGGAGCATGAGTTGATCGTCCACGAGGGTGGAGAACGGAAGGATGTTACTCTGACGGTTAACAGAGTGAAAGTCATTCCCCAGCCGTACGGCAGTCTTGTAGATTATCTTTTCCGCGGCGATGGAACTCTCCTTCGACAGGATGTGGCCCGTCAGAAGATCGGGATTATTGATATCGGTTTCAAGACAACGGATTTTACTGTCTGCAGGGAACTGAGGCACTCAGAAAGGGGAAGCCGTACAACCGAGACCGGGATGGCAAAAGCTTTCCAGTTTATCGCCGAGACCTTGCGGGAGATGAGCGGTGTTAACGTTGAGATTTACAGGCTCTACGATGCGGTTCGGGAGGGCAGCATCAAGGTCCGTGGAGCTGAATACGATATCGCCAAGGTCAAAGAGGAGGTATTCTCACGTCTTGCGGCGGCAGTGGTCAGTGATATGGAGAGAATCTGGGTGGATGACTGGGATCTGGACATGGTTCTGCTTGCCGGGGGTGGTGGCGAATCCCTCTATGAGTACATAAAACCCATGGTCCGTGGTGAAATAGCTCTTCTGGAGACCCAGGACGATCCAAGGCTCGCCAATGTCGTCGGTTACGTTAAGTATGGTCGGTATTTTTTCGACGGCAGTCCGGGGAATGTTGATGCCACAGAGGGATAGCTGATGAGAAGCAAGATACTTCTGGCTCTGGTCCTCCTGTTTGCGCTGATAGCAGTGCTGGCCCAGTTGTATCCCTTTGACAGGACTCCACCCGGTGTGTCCATTCAACCGTCACCGGGTACGTATAACGAGGCGATTGTACTGATCATAACTTCCGAGGAAGGGGCTGTCGCTTACTATTCTGTGGGAGAGCAGGATCCCATGCCCTTTCTGGGTCCCGTGGCCCTCAACCGTGATTCCCGCATCCGTTATTTTGCAAGGGACAAAGCCGGCAACGAGTCCGAAGTTAAGACAGCCGTATTCAACATCCGGCTGGACACAGAACCGCCTGTCTCAACCGCCCAACCAAGGGGAGGTCGTTACGCTCATCCCGTGTCAGTAAGTCTCAGATCAGAAGAGGGTGCGGTCATCCATTATACCTTCGACGGGAGTGACCCGGATGCCACATCTCCCGTATACAGCAAGGCTCTGGCACTGAGAGAGGATGTTTCCCTGAAATTCTTTGCAATAGATTGGGCCGGCAACAGTGAGAAAATAAACACAGAGAAGTACAGGATCAACGTCGATACAACCAAACCGGTTACCATGGCCAATCCCTCAGGGGGGTTGTTTAACAAGCCGGTGACGGTTTCCCTGGTTGGAGAAAAAGGTACACGGATCTACTACACGCTGGATGGGAGCAGGCCCTCAGTCAGGTCAAGATCCTACTCAAAACCTGTTACTTTTTCGAGAAGCGGTGTTCTTCGCTTCTTCGCGGTGGATAATGCCGACAACAGAGAGAATGTCCGGGAGGAGAGTTACATCATCGACACAATCCCTCCGCAGGTCCAGATCGATCCCGCAGCCGGCACCTATGGGAAGCCGGTTAAAGTCAGACTCACATCCACGGAGAAAGGGGAAATAAGATTCGAGACCGGAGGTCGTGAACCGGGTCTGTCTTCTCCTGTCTATACAGGACCTGTTGAAATAATCGGAAACGAAACTCTGAAATATTACGCAGTTGACGAGGCTGGCAACAGGGGCGCTATCGTGGTGTCCGAATTTAAAATTGACACTACCCCGCCCGCGGCGGTCGCACGTCCTCCCGGAGGGAATTATTCGGGCAGGATACGTGTAAAATTGGAAACGTCTGAGCCTGCTGAGGTTTTCTACACCATCGATGGAAGCCAGCCAACTTTTGACTCTTTGAGATATAAGGGACCCATCAGTGTCTCGAAAAACCTTGTCCTGTCCTTCTTCGCCGTGGACAAGGTCGGCAACCGCAGCGAGGTTGTCGGCCAACGCTATGTCCTTGATAAAACAGCGCCGGTAACAGAGGCTGATCCTCCCGGAGGGATGTTTGCCGGGCCCATCGATATAACACTTAAAACAGAAGAAGGGGCGGTCATTCGTTACACTATGGACGGTTCAACCCCCGTATTGGCGTCACCTGTATACAAGGATCCTCTTGCCATATCCCAGGATAAAGTCCTGAAATTCTACGCCACCGATGAGTCAGGAAACCGTGAAAGTGTGAAAGTCGTTCGTTTTACCTTCGACACTTCCCCGCCATCCACCACTGTCGCTCCCACTCCGGGGACGTACAATCGGCCTGTCAGTGTAAGTCTCAAATCCGAGAGCGATGGAAGGATTTTCCTCCGGATGGATGGCAAGCAGAACTTTGCCCCTTACCGGGGTCCTTTTGTGCTGGATAAGGGAGGAAAGGTTTTTTTCTATGCCGAGGACCCATCGGGCAACCGGGAAGCGGTCCAGATGGCGGAGTATATCATTGATACGGAACCGCCCCTTACCATTCCCTATCCGGCACCTGGTCAATACAATCCCCCGATCACCTTTGAACTGAGAAGCGAAAAAGGGAGCGAAATCAGATACACCCTTGATGGTAACGACCCAACCGATCTCTCACCACTCTACACGGTACCGCTTGTCCTCAAAGATGACGTTACCGCCAGGTTCTTCTCTGTGGACGCAGCCGGAAACAGGGAAAAAGTCAGGAGCGCCCGATACACCGTGTCCAGCGGTCTGTGGAGAAACAATACAAACGGGGTTTTCATCCATCCCAGCGTGTTGGACGGTGATAACCTCTGGGTCGGTGGTGAAGAGGGCCTGTTCCGGGTCAACATCCGCACCAAGAAGAGGAAGCATTACACGACCTCCCACGGGCTGATCAGCAACTCAGTTCGAGCCATTGCCGTCGACCGGCTTGGGTTCATGTGGATCGGGACATCGAAAGGTGTGTCCCAGTTCGATGGCAAATCCAACTGGGTGACCTTCGATTACAGCGATGGCTTACCGAGCAATTTCATCAACTGTATCGTTGTTGATCAGAATGGATTCATATGGTTCGGCACCGACAGCGGTCTTTCCCGGTATGATGGCAAGAGTTTCAGGAATTTAACCGTTGAGGATGGTCTGCCGGATAACAATGTCAATTCCATTGCGATAGACGCCAACGGTGTGTTCTGGATAGCTACTGACAAGGGATTGGCCAGATATTACGGGAAAGTGACAAAAGTTTTTAGACGTTCCGACGGGCTGCCGTCTGATCATGTGGTGTCGGTAGCGGTAGATGGTCGATGGGATGTATGGATCGGCACCAAAGGCAAAGGGATCGCGCGATACGATGGTACGAAATGGATTCCATACGGCCCGGCAATGGGTTTTTCCGGCCGCACAATCCCGGTCATTGCCGTTGATCTGGCTGACAACAAATGGTTCAACAGCGAACAGGGGGTTTTCAAGTTCAACGGCCGCCGGTTCAGTCTGGTGAGTATGCCGATTTACCGCTGAGGCAGTGGCAGACGAAGTCATTGCGAATCACGCCGTCGGCGTGATGAAGCAATCTCGACAGGGCGGGACTGCCGCGGACGCCAGACACCTCGCAGTGACAGGCGCTTTATTGGACCTTGGATCTTGGATTTTGGATTAAATTTTGAATCTGGAATATAAAAAATGCGCATAACCTGTATCTCATGCCAGACGGTCTGCCAGATTGCCGATGAGAATATCCCCGATAAAGGGGCCCGGGCGAACTGCCCCAACTGCGGTCAGCAGATCCTTATCCCGGGAAAGGCCGGGGATGAAAAATCCTCCGCCTTGCTCACCGAGTCTTCCTCGGCGGACTACGGTCAGACCATGTCCTATGATTATCAGGATGTGGACCAGAGCAAGAGCGAGGCGTCGGCTGTTCTCAGGAAAGCGTCCGAGCAGACACCTCGGTTCCAGGAGGGGATAGCATACAGCTTTTTGGATGTCGCTACCGAGGAGACTTTCCCGATAACAAAACCGGAGATGTCGCTTGGAAGAAGCGGGGCGGATATTTTACTTGGTGACCCGGAAGTATCGCGGAGGCACTGTCTGGTCAAGGTGTTCCCTGACGGTTTGCTCCTTGTGGATACTGAAAGTACCAATGGGACATTTGTTAACGGCAGTAAGGTAATGACAGCCCGATTGAATTTCGGTGACGCGTTTACCCTTGGCAACACAACACTCAAGGTAATAACCGCCAGGAAGGACGAGGAAGAGTAAGTGAAACCCGGGAAGTCGACTATCCTGTTTCCCCTTCGTCTGAAGGTGGCCCTTTCCTTTTCCCTGATACTGATATTGCTCTCCAGTGTCGTGGCTCTATCGCTGGTCCGTTACGAGTGGATTTTTCTTACCCGCGAGGGTGAGAAAAGGGTTAAATCACTGGCTGGGAACCTTGCTGTCAACGCGACTGATCCTCTTCTCTCATCGGATGATCTGCGTCTCGGACCGGTAACCGAATCCACCATGCTGGATGGAGATGTCCGTTACGCTTACCTGGTGGATCACCAGGGCAGGATTGTTTATCACTCCAATCCTGAGA
>QIEJ01000093.1 GCA_003228585.1 Pseudomonadota bacterium | reverse complement strand
ATCCTGACACGGATCGTCGGGCTTCGCCTTAAAGGGGAGGAGTGGTACCAGGAAAAGCTGCTGCCCAAACTGAGTCCTCTGACCTTCGTCTTCCTTCTCTTTACCATCATTGTGATGTTTTCATTAAAGGGGGACGTAATCGTCCAGTTGCCCATGGATGTGATCCGTATCGCCATTCCGCTTACCATATATTTTGTAGTTATGTTCCTGGTGTCTTTCTTCATGTCGTACAAAGCGGGGGCCACTTACGAACAGTCCACCACCCTGAGCTTCACGGCAGCATCAAATAACTTCGAGCTGGCCATCGCTGTGGCTGTGGCCGTTTTTGGAGTCGATTCGGGACAGGCGTTCGCGGCGGTGATCGGCCCCCTGGTGGAAGTGCCTGTACTCATCAGCCTGGTGAACGTGGCCGTGTGGATCAAGGGTCGCTACTTCCCGTTCCAGGTAGCCACGCCAACCGGGGTGTGCCACGTAAGCTGCGAACAGTAGGTTCTTTAGTATAATTCCCTTGAGAGTTCGTCACTTCTGGTGTCCTGAAGGGGGTTCGAATAAAGGACGAACACCTCCACCGAGAAAAAGACAGATCCATCCCGGACAGAAACTATTGGGCCTTCTCTGGCCGGCCCATCATCCAGATCCCGGAAGCTGTGATGCCTGCGCCGATGATCATCGATGCAGTTAGCGCCTCATTGTAAAAGGCAACGCCTAAGACGAGGCCGAACAGGGGAACAAGGAAGCTGAAAACGTTGGCATGAGTGAGGGATGTGTCCTGAAGGATGAGGTACCACATCCAGTATACGAGCGCTGTCCCGAAAAGTGCCAGGCTTATCAAGCTGACCAGAAACTTGCCCGACCAGGTAATCGTAGTCGGGTTTTCCGTCAACAGAGAGATAACTGCCAAAGGGATCCCACCAAGGATAAGTTGCCACCCCATGGCCATGATGGCGTCCACGCTGCCGGACATTTTTTTTATGAGCACATTGCTGACGGTAATGCCAAGGGCTGCCAAAAGAATATAGGTCATGCCGATCAGGTAGTTGCCGGCCGCACCATCAATAAACCGGGGAGTTGTGATAACCAGGATGCCGGCAAATCCGAGACCCAGGCCGCCTTTTTCTTTCATATTGAGGCGCTCATCGAGAAAGTGATGCGCGAGGAAAGCGGCAAGCAAAGGTTGGGTGTTGGCGATCACAGTTGCCATGCCGGGGTTTATAAATTCAGCCGCGTGGAACATGCCTAGAAATCCTAATGTCGTGGCGCAGATACCGATACCTGCGAGCTGCCACCAGGTAGTCCAGCCTTTGGGCATTGGGCGCTTAAGGTAAAAGGCGACACCGAGCAAGGCGATTCCAGCAATTACAGCGCGTAACGTGGCAAAAGAGAGATGAGGCGCCAGTGGCAGACCCGTGACAATGAGCGGAAAGCAAATGGCCCACAAAAACATGACGATGACGATCCTTAAAGTGGTCAATACAGATGTCCCTGTGCCTTGATAGAATGGCGGTAAATCACATTGTCTATGATTTTTCAGTTCTCCCCCGTCACCAGAGGAACCCCTGAATTAAGGTTGATGACTTCGCAAAAAGTCATCAACGCACCCCGTGCGGCGTGCCCGAATCAATGACCGATGATGCAAGTCATTGATTTGTAAGGAAAGCGAAAACCGCGCTTTTCGTTTTCCGAGGAGCAAAAGGCCCCGAATGGACTTTTTGCGACACTGTCAAGGTTAAGACTTCGGACCTGCTTTGCCAAGGTCAAAGATTTTGTCGGGCACACATAAATCACCTGTTGACATACTGTAGGGGGGTATAGTATATTTAAAGAAAAGATGAAGATGGTGAAGGGAGGTTCCAGATGACATTCGCAAATCTTATTACGCTGCTGTTCATTGTTGGGTTCGGATACATGATGTTTCGAGGTGGAGGCTGCGGTGGTTCACATGGCGGGCACAAGAAGCATCATGGTGAAGGAGAAGACAAGAGCAGCAATCCGGATGCCGGTTCAGGTGTCAAGCGTCCGGATAGTCAGTAACCTGATGGCAATGCCAACCCCGGCGCCAGGAAGAAAAGCGGGTCGTGCTGCCATTAACAGGTATGCGGAAGGGTGGATGAAAATGAGATTGAATGCCCGAGCCATTGCCTTGGCGGGAACGATTGTTGCGACCGCGGTGATGCTGCTGCTTGGTATCCTTGGCAACCTGGGGATTTACGAGGGTGCGGTGGAGATGATGATAAAATGGCACGTGCTCTTCTCGCTTTCCCCCCTGGGTATTGTCGGTGGGATGATCGAGGCGGGCATCATAACCTTTGTTCTTCTGTATGCTTTTGCATGGACCTACAACAAATTGATCTAGCTCCGGTAATGTCACTAGGAGGTGATGATCAGTGTCAACGCAAAAGGAAGCGGTGGAGGAACTTCTTTCCACCGCCGGGGTGTCCATAAACGGTACGGACCCCTGGGACATCCAGGTCAACGACGACAGGTTCTACAGAAGGGTGCTGGGTGACGGCAACCTGGGCCTGGGAGAATCCTATATGGACGGTTGGTGGGACTGCGAGCGGCTGGACGAATTTGTGTTCAGAATCCTCGAAGCCCGGCTCGACAACCGGGTCAGTGGAGGCTTGAAGTATCTCTGGCCTACCTTCACAGCGAGGCTTTTGAACTTCCAGAGCCGAAGGCGCGCAGGGATCATCGCGCACAGGCACTACGACACCGGCAACGACCTGTTCATGTCTTTCCTTGATCCCTACAATCAGTACAGCTGCGGTTTTTTTGACGGCACCGAGGATCTGCACCAATCACAACTGGCCAAGATGAACCTTGTCTGCCGTAAACTGGACCTCGGCGAAGAGGATCACCTCCTGGATATCGGATGCGGATGGGGCGGCCTTGCCAGTTATGCCGCCCGGCAGACCGGGTGCAGTGTGACCGCGGTGAATATCTCCGCAGAGCAGCTGCACTACGCCAGGGAATTCTGCAAGGACCTGCCGGTCCATTTCCTTGATTGCGACTACCGTGAGATCACCGGTGTTTACGGCAAGGTCGTGTCCGTGGGGATGTTCGAACACGTGGGTCCGAAAAACTACAGAGCTTTCATGAAGGTTGTTCACCGGTGCCTCGAGGAGGATGGAGTCTTCCTGCTTCACACCATCGGCAGAAACGAGTCCGGGCCGAGTATGGATCCCTGGTACAACAAGTATATATTTCCCAACAGCGTGCTACCGAGCATGGCCCAGATCACCAGATCGGTCGAGAGTTTTTTCATCATAGAAGACGTGCACAATCTGGGCCCCCATTACGACAGGACCCTCATGGCGTGGAACGACAATTTTCAGCGTGCCTTGCCTCGATTGAGGGACCGGTACGCCGAGAGGTTCATACGGATGTGGGAGTACTACCTGCTTTCGTGCGCCGGGTCTTTCAGAGCGCGCACTGTCCAGGTGTGGCAGATCGTGCTTACGAAGTATGGCACGCCCCAGCCTGACTGTAGGGGGGTATAGGAGGAAAAAAAATAACACCGGAACTAATAGGACTGGCAGTTTGATGGTGGTTGGAGTTATACTGTTAATATCCCGACAAGGAAGCGGCGGGCATGTAAAGCATTCCGCTCACGGAAGGCATACGAGAGATGGCAGCCCGGGTGGCAAGGGGGCGAGCAGGCCTGCTTCTGGTCATAAAAGGGGGGGATGTTGCGGCTGACAGGGTGCAGGTTAAACCCGGCAACACTCTCCGCATCAGACACCGAAAAGAGTATAAACGTAGACTTTTGAAGGAGGTAGTTCATGGCTTTTAAATGGAACCCGCCCCAGGGGAGTCAGCAGCCGTCCCTTGAGGACTCCCTGGATGAGATTCGCCAGAAGTTCCAGAGGTTCAAGGGAGACTCCACCATCAAGACATTCGTCATCGTCCTGGTTTTGGGGTTTATCGCCTGGACTTCCTGGTTCACTGTCCAGCCGGAAGAGACGGGAGTAGTGCAGCGGTTCGGGAAGGTCATGCGCACGGCCGACCCGGGGCTGCACTTCAAGTTACCTTTAGGCATCGAGACGGCCATAATGGTGCCGACAGCGCGCGTCCTTAAGGAGGAGTTCGGATTCCGCACAGCAGCTGTCACCCCGGGCCAGAGGACACGGTACGTCGGGGGCCGCTCCTACGAGGACGAATCTCTGATGCTGACCGGTGACCTGAACGTCATCGATGTCCAGTGGATCGTTCAATACCGCATCCAGGATCCCATCGCCTATCTGTTTAACGTTCGCGACGCGCGCAAGACCATCCGTGACATCACAGAGGCGATCATGCGCCGCGCTGTCGGCAACCGACTCGGCAGTGCCGTGTTGACGACAGCACGTGTGGAGATCGCCAGTGAAGCGAAGGAGGCGATCCAGGAGGTCCTTTCAGAGTACAAGAGCGGGGTGCGCCTCGTGACCGTGGAACTTCAGGATGTGACCCCGCCCGATTCGGTGAAGCCGGCCTTCAACGAGGTCAACGAATCCAGGCAGGATAAGGAACGGACGATCAATCAGGCCCAGGAGATGGCCAACCGTGAGATTCCCATGGCCCGTGGTGTGGCAGAGCAGAGCATCAGCGAGTCAGAGGGATACGCCACGGAGCGGGTCAACCGGGCCAAAGGCGAGGCAACTCGCTTCGAGGCCATCCTGACCCAGTACAGAAGCGCTCCGCAGGTGACCCGGCGGAGGCTGTACCTCGAGGCCATGAACGATTTCCTTGGGAGTGTTAGGGGGGTATACATCGTGGACGAGGAACAGAAGGCCCTCGTGCCGTGGATCGGGCTTGATTCAGGCATGGCAGCACCACTGGAAGGAGCGAAGTGATGAAAACCTCACTCAAAGCGACAATAGTCTTTTTTCCGATAGCCGTTATTCTCGTTGTTCTCGCCAGCGCGTTCTATACTCTGGAAGAAGGGCAGCAGGCGATCATCGTACAGTTCGGCCGGCCCGTAGGAGACACGATCACCGAGGCGGGTCTGCATGTCAAGCTTCCCTTTGTCCAGGTGGTCCGGCGTTTCGAAAAGCGTTTGCTCGTCTGGGACGGCGATCCCAACCAGATCCCCACCAAGGGACGGGAATTCATCTGGGTGGATACGACGGCGCGCTGGCGGATCGCGGATGCAAGGAAGTTCCTGGAGAACGTGGCCTCCGAAGCGGGAGCTCAATCACGGCTGGACGACATCATTGATTCCGTGGTCCGCGACGAGGTATCGAACAGCGAGCTGGTGGAGCTGGTCCGAAGCACGTCGTGGGTGGTCCCCGAGGACGAGGCTCTCGAGGCGATTCCAAAGGAGCGTGAGGAGGAACTGAAAAGGAAGATCGCCCGGGGCAGGGAGGAGATCACCAGGATCATCCTGACCCAGGCCCAGAAGATCATTCCCCAGTACGGGATCGAACTGGTGGACGTCAGGATCAAACGCCTGGATTATGTGGAGAGCGTCCGCAAGAAGGTTTACGAACGTATGATCTCCGAGCGCAAGAGGATCGCAGCCCAGTTCCGTTCGGAAGGGGAGGGGCGCAGCGCCGAGATCCTCGGTGAAATGGAGAGGGAACTGCGGCAGATCCGGTCAATGGCCTACCGCAAGGTGCAGGAGATCCGGGGCCGGGGCGACGCGGAGGCCACGCTTATCTACGGACGGGCCTACAACCGCGACCCCGAGTTCTACGCTTTCCTGCGCACCCTGGAGAGCTACAGGGAAGGAGCACACACCAACTCCACGCTGGTCCTCACTACGGACAGCGATTTCTACAGGTATCTGAAGAAAGCGGCACCGCTCGAATAGGGATGGGTTGAGCGGTCTGGTCTCTGCTCCCATCGAGTCGGTGACAGGTTCTTCCGGAGTAAACGGGATTCTGGGGTTCCAGGGAATCCAGGCTTCAGGCTGGCTTGCTCATGGGGGTCTTCAACAGGATAGTTGTTACAATTGGCCCATTCGATCCAGGATCCGTCATAATTCCTGGCGTTGTAACCCATCGACAGCAGAACCAGAGTGACATATGAGGAGCGGATCCCCGTCTGGCAGTGGGCGATGATCTCCAGATCTCTGGTAATGCCGGCCTTGCTGAGGAGCAGCTCGATCTCTTCCTCCCCCTTGAGAACCTTGATGCCGTTCTCGTTCCTGAGCAGGTTGGTCCATTCCAGATTCACCGCGCCCGGGATATGCCCCCCGCGGTCCGCACGAACCTCCTGCCCGCTGTATTCGCTCGTTCTGCGAACATCCAGGATAACGAATGAGGAATTTTTCAACCTGGTCAGAACATAATCACCTTCCGCCCTGATATCGGCAGACCTTGACACCGTGTAACCGGAATTGGGGGAAGCAATTGTCGGCAGCACTGCGGTTGGGAGGTTTTCGGCGGCCCATTTTTCGTATCCACCATCGAGAACGTAGGATCGCGTGTGACCGTGAAAGCGCAGGGTCCAGATAAACCGGGCCATGTAGGGATTGTCGTCCTGGGCGTATGCCACGACCACAGTTTCCGGTGTGATGCCGTAACGGTCCATCAGTTTTTCAAATTCATCCACCGTGGGTACGAGGCTCTTGGTACCATGCCGGGTGCTGAGAAATGCGCTCTTGGGAATGTTTACAGCGCCTTCGATGTGTCCAAGAAAGTAGAGGGCGGGGTTTCTCACATCTACGATTCGAACACTGGTCCTGTTTGAATCGAGCCACTGGCTGTCAACGAAGTAGTCCTTCAGCCCCGCCGAAGCCGTTGCCGGCAGCGAAGAGATCAATATGAATGTTCCGACGATTAGAATCCCGAATCTGTTCATTTTGCGCCTCCCTTGGGGATGAACCCGCATGTTTTGTAAACTACGCAGGCTGACGAGAGAAAGGATTGCCAGTGGCCTGTGTAATGTTTACAAGACTACTGTTATTAATGGAGGCTCAGTAATTATCATAAGCACACTATAGATGTCAACAATAATTTTTACACAAATCCCCTAATATTAAGGTGTATTGTCCCCCACCTCCGACCTTCGCCCAGGCTTCGGCCGACAAGCGGGTGCGGACTCGGGCTCCTTGACATACCATGGGGGGGTATGCTATAAAAAATCTTGGGTTTATTAATGATAGGGAGAATGGAGGGTTGTCATGCATGAAGATCAGATAGTTCGCTTGAACCGGATCGAGGGTCAGATCAGAGGGATCAAAAAGATGATCACCGACGAGCGTTATTGCGTTGATATCCTTACCCAGATTCGATCGGCGTCCAGCGCGTTGGCAAGAGTGCAGGATAACATTTTCAGGGGTCACCTGGAGAGCTGCGTAAGAGATTCTCTTTCAGGAGATGATTCCCTGGACAAGGAGGAAAAGGTAAACGAAATTCTGGATGTTCTTTCCAGGTTCAGATGATTATGGTGAGAGAGGAGATAAATGATGGTTGCTGACCCGGTCTGCAAAATGGAAGTGGATGAAAAAACAGGCCTTTCCGGAGTGAAGGATGGAAAGACATACTATTTCTGCAGTCCTGGGTGCAGGGA
>QIEJ01000058.1 GCA_003228585.1 Pseudomonadota bacterium | reverse complement strand
CAGAGAGGGTGTCATCGGCGCCTATTCCCTTGAGGAAGTCATAAAGAAGCTCTATTCACCGAGAGTTGTGTGGATCATGCTTCCGGCCGGCAAACCTGTGGACGACTCTATCGAAAAACTGAAGGATTTACTGTCACCGGGAGACATCATCGTCGAGGGCGGTAACAGTTACTATCGGGATGATATCCGGAGGGCGGAGGAGTTGGCGCCCACAGGGATCAGCTACGTTGACGCCGGGGTCTCCGGCGGCATCTGGGGCCTTGATATCGGTTACTGCACAATGGTCGGGGGACCCAGAGATGCCTTTGACCGTATCGAGCCGCTCTTGAGGACCCTTGCCCCGAATGATGGATATCTTTACTGCGGTCAGGCCACTTCGTGAAGATGGTGCATAACGGAATTGAATACGGAATGATGCAGGCCTACGGTGAGGGATTCGAGATCATGGAAAAATCTCCCTACGGTGAGGCTTTGGATTTCGGGGATGTCGCCCACCTGTGGAACCAGGGCAGCGTGATCAGGTCCTGGCTGCTCGAGCTCGCCGAGAATGCCTTCCGGGAGGATCCCGGGCTCGATTCCATCACGGGATATGTCGAGGACTCCGGCGAAGGGCGCTGGACCATCCAGCAGGCGGTGGAGACGGCAGTGCCCGCGCCCGTGATCACTGCGTCCGTCTTCGCTCGTTTCCGCTCCCGGGAGACCGAATCCTTTTCTGACAGGGTCCTGGCCGCGCTGAGAAAGGGGTTCGGGGGTCATGCGGTTGTGTCCAGTAACAAAAAGAACCCTGGAGAGGGGCAATGAATTCCGACGACACGAAAACCTCTATTATTCTGGACACAGTGGATGAAGGCCGTGCGGATACCGACACGTCTCCGGCCGAGGGGTGTTTCCTCGATTCCTCGATGTCCCTCCCGACCCGTGCATTATTATCATCCTCGGCGCATCGGGGGATCTTACCTCCAGGAAGCTCATCCCGGAGCTGTTCTCCCTTCACCGGAAAGGTGGTTTGCCGGAGCGGTTCCAGATAGTCGGATGCGCGAGAAGCCCCATGACAACGGAACAGTTCCGTACCGCACTGGCTGACTCCCTCCATAACGTGACCGATGAAACTCAAGGATGGGAACAGTTCAGCACCCGGATCCACTACCGGGAACTCATCTATGATTCCGGGGAATCCTATACGGAGCTCGCCGGGTTTCTTCAGGAGTTGGACGCAGATCACCGGACAGAAGGAAACAGGATCTTTTATCTGGCCCTGCCCATGTTCCTGTACGGGACCACTGCCCAACTGCTGGGGGAAGCCGGTCTATCCTCCCAGAAAAGCGGCGGCACCGGGTGGTCCAGGATTGTTGTGGAGAAGCCCTACGGGAGTGATCGCGCCTCCGCTGCCGAGCTGGATACAACGATCCACAGGTACTTTGACGAAAAACAGATCTTCCGCATTGACCATTATCTGGCAAAGGAGACGGTTCAGAACCTGCTGATGTTCAGGTTTGCCAATGCCATCTTCGAACCCCTGTGGAACAGAAATTACATTGACCACGTCGACATAATCGCCTGTGAATCCCTCGGGGTGGAAAAGAGGGCCGGGTATTATGAAAAATCAGGGGTCTTCAGAGACATGTTTCAGAATCACATGATGCAGCTTCTGGCCCTCACGGCCATGGAACCGCCCAACCGTTTTGAAACTGATCCTGTCCACGACGAGAAGGTCAAGGTTTTCCGTTCCCTCCGGCCGATATCCGAGGATGGTGTTTTCGAGAACGTGGTCCTGGGACAGTACGGACCGGGGATGGTGAACGGGAAAAAGGTCCGGGGCTACCGGGATGAGGACGGTGTCGATCCACAGTCTCTGACACCCACTTACGGAAGCATGCGGGTCTTCATAGACAACTGGCGCTGGAAAGATGTCCCCTTCTATCTCACCTCCGGAAAGAGACTGGCGTCCAAGCTGACCCGGATCTCCATAAGGTTCAAGGATGTCCCCGTCTCCATGTTCGGAGGAGTTCTGGAAGAGGGCATCACCGCCAACGTCCTCACCCTTGGGATTCATCCAGAGGAGCGGATCACCTTGAAATTTCAGACGAAAAACCCGGGTTCGAAGGTCTGCCTGCGATCAGTGACCATGGATTTCAATTATCTCCAGGGTTATGCGGGAACGGTCCTGGCCGCCTACGAAAAGGCGCTTCTGGACTGCATGCACGGCGACAGGATGCTCTTCTGGCATTCTGAAGGGATCGATCTCACCTGGGAATTCATCGAGCCTGTCATCAATCAGTGCGAGATGTGTTCCGACAGGGTGGAACGATTGAAGCCGTATGAGGCCGGCAGTTGGGGACCGGCGGAAGCGGCGGAGTTGAAGAGCCGGATGGGGTGACGCGGAGAGGGGGAGATGGGGCGAGCGGGCGATAGGGAGCCGCGGGGATACGACGAGAAGCGTTTGTCATCGCGAACTGCATGGTTAGTGAAGCGATCTCAGGTTGCTGAGACTGCCTCAGTCGCGGATTTTACACCTTGAGATTGCCACGTCGTTCTCGTCCGTACTCGTAACTCCTCGCAATGACAAGCACTCGTTTTGGAATGTGGAATCTGAAATCTGGAATTGAACAAGACCCGGGTTCTTTCACGGAAACGTTCACGTTCACGGGTTAAACATTCCCGGAACCCGGGACTGGTTCAAAGATACGGCCTCAACAGTTGGGACATAAGCAGTTTCTCATTACCGACACGGGCTACTACCCCTGCCAGAAACTTTCTCATACCAAGATCCACCTTGCCGGGCTCCAATCCATCAAGGAGCCTGTTGAATTGTTTCCGTTCATCCTCTGCGGCGTTTTCCTCCACTGATTCCCAGATCGTTTCGTACGCTATCCTGGGAGCACGCTCATCTGGATCCTCCGCGAAAGCCTCCTCGAGCATCAGATCGAAAAGCATCCAGACCTGCCCCCTGGCTTGGCCCTGGATGGGATCCGACAAACTCCGGTACCGGCTGTAGGACCTTTCCATCACAACGTGCTTGTACAGATGCCAGAGAACGACAACATCCTCATGCTCCAGGACCCCGGTAATGGTGGACCGTATTTCGTTCCTGCCGGTCACGATTTCGAGGTCCTCACTGTCCGGGAGAGGAACCCTCCCGGCAGAATCATCCGACCTGCTCTGATCCATGTCCTGGAGGATCTCCTCATCAGGGATATCGAGGTCTTTCCATTCCTCGGCATCGATGGTTCTGCGATCGACCAGTGTCCTGTGATCCAGACCCCTGACTATCATCTCCTCGACAAGAATCCTGTGCCTGATGTACAGCAACCCCCTTCTTCTGTTGAATCTGAAATAATCCGGATGCTCGGAAGTTGAGTCTTCATCCCCGAGAAGATCAAGGATCTCGTGGAGATGGTCGTGTTCATCCACCAGTCGCTTGTCTGAATAGTATTTCGGATGGATCGTGAGAATCTTCGTCATCTGGGCTCTCCCCCGCTAGATAAACCTCTGCCATACGGCAGATTTTTGGGTCCTGGTGGAAATCTCTTTTCCTATTCGTCCTTGTCCTTTCCCATGAATTTCTTGAAGGCCGACAACAGATCCATGGGGATGGGGAAGATCGTGGTGGAGTTGTTCTCGGTAGCGATCTCCCTGAGCGTTTGAAGGTATCTGAGCTGCAGCGCCTGGGGATTTGTCGAGATAATATCAGCAGCCTTAGCCAGTTTGTCAGCCGCCTGGAACTCACCTTCAGCGGCGATGATCTTGGCGCGCCTTTCCCTCTCGGCCTCGGCCTGCCTGGCCATGGCTCTCTGCATCTCCTGGGGAAGGTCCACATGTTTGACCTCCACGGTGGCAACCTTTACGCCCCAGGGGTCCGTTGCCGTGTCCAGGATCTCCTGAAGCTGGCGGTTGATCTTTTCCCTCTCCGAAAGCAGGTCGTCCAACTCGACCTCACCCAGCACACTCCTGAGGGTCGTCTGGGCAAGCTGGCTGGTCGCATAGAAATAGTCCTCTACTTCGACCACCGCCCTGGAGGAGTCCATGACCCGGAAATAGACGACAGCGTTGACTTTCACGGACACATTGTCTCTCGTAATGATGTCCTGGGGCGGGACGTCCATGGTGATCAGCCTGAGGCTTATCCGCACCATCTTTTCCAGGACGGGAATGATGATAATCAGCCCTGGTCCCCTGGCCGGCACCAGGCGGCCCAGCCGGAAAACAACGGCTCTCTCGTACTCCTTCAGGATCTTGATGCTCGAAAACAGGGCCATGATGATGATTATGATAAGAACAACTATTGGGTTGAACAGCAAACTGTACATGGTAAACCTCCTTTTAACCTTGGTCCCGTGAACGTGAACGAACCCGGGATTGTTTAATCCAAAATCCAAAATCCAAAATCAAGCGGTTGTCATTGTGCCTCGCCCCCTCGCCCATGCGCCCCCTCTCCCCCTCGCCGGTTCCCCGGTCCCTAGGTCGCCTCATCGCCTGCAACCGGGTCCACCTTCAGGAACAACCCATCCACGCTTTGGATCTGAACGGTATCATCCTTCCTTATGGGCACTTCGCTGCTGGCGGACCATATCTCACCGTGCACCCTGATCTTTCCATTGGGGCTGAAGTCTGTTGTCGCGATCCCGATCTTTCCAACCAGCCCCTCCGAACCCGTTGTCGGTTTCCTTCTCAGAGCTTTGATGGCAAGTCCCACACCCAGGATGAAAACAAGGGCAGTGAACCCGGTCATTCCGAAGATGAGGGCCCGGGAGATCCTCAAATAGGGCTCAGCGGAGTCGATGAGCATGATGCTTCCCAGGAACAGGGAGACAATGCCGCCAACGGTCAGCATCCCGAAGGAAACGACCTTGACCTCCAGGATGAACAGAACAAGCGCCAGGAGGATCAGAAGAACACCCGCGTAATTGATGGGCAGGACCTGAAAGGAGAAAAACGCGAGAACCAGAAAGACTCCGCCCATGACCCCCGGCAGGATGACACCGGGGTTGGCCAGTTCAAAGAAGATCCCGTAGATCCCGAGCATCATCAGAATGTAAGCGATGTTCGGATCGGATATCTTCGCCAGAATGCGGCGTTTCCAGTCCATGGGTCTGTCTTCCACCCTGCCTCCGGCAACCGACAGATGGACTTCCTCACCGGACACCCTGACAGTCATACCATCGATCTTCTCGATCAGGTCGTCGAGATCTTCGGCAATAAGGTCAATGACACCGGCCTCCAGGGCCTCATTCTCCGTAGAGGAGATGCTCTCTCTTACAGCGCGTTCAGCCCAATCGGCATTTCTGCCGTTCCTCTCGGCGATACTTCGGACGAAAGCAACCGTATCGTTGAGGACCTTCTGAGCCATGACGTTTCCGTCAGCCGTCCCGGACGGTTTTTTTTCATCCTCACCGGATTCCCCCTCTCCGCTCTTTTCCCCATTTCCGCCGGTCTGGTCACCTTCCTCCTTCTGTTCCTTCCTGGAAAAACCGCCACCGACATTAACAGGATGGGCGGCACCGATGTTGGTTCCCGGCGCCATCGCGGCAATGTGGGCAGCCATGGTGATGAAGACCCCGGCGGATGCCGCCCTGCCTCCCTGCGGATAGACGTAAACAGCCATTGGAATCCGTGAAGCCAATTCGGCTTTTACAATCTGTCTTGTGGATTCCATCAATCCGCCCGGCGTGTCCAGGGTGAGGACCAGAAGATCGGCCGAATCTTTGTGGGCTTGTTCGATCTGCTCCTCGATATAATCGGCGGTAACAGGATTGATGGTCCCTGCCACGTTAATCCGCACGATCAAAGGCTCGGTGGCGGGTGTTTGAACCTCTTTGTCCGATTCGGCCAATATCCCCCCGGCAGAAAGAAGAATCCCAACGGCAATCAATACCGTGATCGCAACACGGCCGTATCCGACAATACTTTTTGATGAACTCATAAACCGACCTCCAGACTACCCGTCGGTACAGCCAGACCATGGTATTGATCAACCAGGTCCGGCCCGCTCCGTCTGAACGGAACAAGCACCAGGGATTGCCTGCTACCTTTAATCTGTACCGCTTCCCTGTCGTCGGTATGTGCCACCACTTCCATCATCTCGTCAGCTTCATCAGGCGGGATCTCGGCACTAAGCGATTTGAGCCGGAGCCTGCAGTTATAGGGAATGGCCTCAGCCGGAAACCGGGCCTTGTAGTATCGACGGGAAAGATTATATAGAAGGTGCGGAGACCTTACCCCAAAGGCTGGAACAAGCCAACTCTGTTCGCCTGTGTTCCGGCGCCAGAATGGAAGAAAGATCACCCCTTCCTGCCTTGTCATCACCTCGGTACCGGCCCAGAGACACTCCCTCTCTCTGAGCCTTGTACCTTTAGATTCCCAACCTCTTCCGCATCGGAGGCAGAATCGGACTACCGCTTTGGTACTCGAGTCCAGGTCTCCTGCACACTCGGGACAGATGAGAGGAACCAGCTTCAGGCGTCCCTCTCCGGGAGATTTTGAACCACCGATACCAAGGTTACCCAGAAGGGTTTCCATTTCCTGATACCCGATCTGACGAACAAGTTTACCACTGACTGAATCGAGGAGCAGCAGCCGGATCCGTTCCCCCTCTCTGACTTCCACCAGTGAAAGGGGGAAATAGAGAATAGAATGCCTTTCCCAGATCAGGAATGTCTTCTCCTCGGTAATCATAAGTCCGGGTGCATCCAGACCTTCCGCAGTGCTGTGGTTAACCCTCTCACGGAAACTGTCCTTTTTTACCTGGATGGGTAAAAATGGGACACCTCCGGCATTTTCCCTCGTCGCCAGAAAAAGGTGCAAAGTCTGGGCCCTGACCCCGGGTGAGAAGAGACCAGCAGACATATCCGTGTGCGCAGGACGCATCAGGTCAAAGTGCCTGGTCTTGACATCTTCGACAATCCTGCCATGAGGATATACTTTGTCCCTTTTTTCGCCTTTTACCCACTTGATGGCCTGACCCGTGATCCGGTAGAAGGGCAGATAAAAGGGAATGACCGATCGAAGGAGTGGCGGTTTCCATCCGCTTTTCTGCGCAATTTTGGTGACCTCATGAGCGGTGTCCTTAACTGCGATCTTAGGTTTGATCAGGAAGTTCAACCATGCGGATCGGCCGCCGAGCACCACCATCCCGGCACCGCAGTAACGGCATTGGACACCGGTGGCTTTCTGATCGAAAATCACCTCTCCCCCGCACCGGGGGCACTTATGACTGACATAGCAAGCTGTGATCACGGGTTAATATACTCCTACCCGATCTTCTCGCCGCAGTTCAGACAGAAACTGGCCCCCTCCGGAACTTTCTTCCCGCAATGGGCACAGTTCTGTACTCGTTTCTTTACCTCCTGTCCGCACTGGTTACAGAACCTGGCATCAGCCGGGAGATCAATATTGCATTGCGAACAGACCTGACCACGAACAACCGGGGTACCGCAGCGGTAGCAGAACCTCGCATCCCCGGGCAGCGGCGCCTGACATTGTGGACAAGGGTCACCCTGGTCCGGCTCCTTCGAATCTGTCTTCTCCAGGGCCCCCCTCAGGAAAGCCGGGACCATCATCCCGAATCCAGCCCCGAGGCCAAGACCCATTCCCGCCTCAGCGGTTGACGAGGCGCCCTCACCTGACCCCTGACCAGCGTCCCCCATGAATTGGGCGGCCTTGAACCGGAGGTAATCTTTTTCGCCCACGGCCCTCATGCTCCCACGCTCATCGATGATCCGCTGGACATCGTCAGGCGGTGTGATGGAACGGATAATAAGATCTCTTAATTCAATGCCATATTTAAGAAACTCGTCCCGTACCCGCGCTTTGGCCGCAGCTCCCAACTCATCGTAAACCTTTGGAAGATCGAAAAGTGTATCGAGATTCTCTCCCAGCAAGTCGTTGATCCTCGACACGATAACGGCTCTGAGAAAGTCGGAGATCTCTTCCTTGGTGTAAATGCCCTGGGTCCCCGCCACTACATTAACGAACAGCATCGGCTGGACGATCCTGATGGTAAAATTTCCATGGCCCCTGAGGCGCACCATCCCCAACTCACTGTCCCTGAAGGCGACCGGATCCCGGGTCCCCCAGGTAAGGTTGGTGAACGTTTTCATGGCCACGTAATATATCGCCACCCTGAAGGGACTCTTAAAAGCAAAAGGAAGACTCAGCGCCTTGGTCAACAGCGGCAGGTTCTGGGTTTTGAGGGTGTGACGTCCTGGACCGAGGATATCCAGGGCCTTTCCATCACGGAAAAACACAGCGGCCTGGTTCTCATGGACAATCAACTGAGCGCCGAATTTTATCTCGCCTGTGCCCTCGGAGGGGATCCGGTGGACCATCTCCTCGCCGGTATCATCAACCCATTCAAGGACCTCGATAAATTGGCTCACTGTTTAACCTCCGTGCAT
>QIEJ01000138.1 GCA_003228585.1 Pseudomonadota bacterium | reverse complement strand
CAGAACTCAAAGACAAGGATGTCGGATTTGGACTGAAGTGGGCCGAGATCGGTGACCCTAACTACCAGGGTTGGGTCATTTACCGCCTGCCTGGGTACGTAGATGTAAACCAGTATGTTGGAGTACTCCTTGGAACCGGTTCACGTACTGCCTCGTGGAATCTCTGGTACCCGGATCAGCAGCTGGATTAGTCGGGGCGATCCACTTTTATGGCCCCAATGTACTATTGTACACCATTACAGATACACCCAATGCGGCAGGGGAATGGTACTATTTCGCGGGTTTCGGGGTTGACGGGATTATGGTCGACAACATCCCGCTGGGGTTGGACCTGGAGGGGATGGGAGCTCCTTAATGACAGAATATCCAGCTTGAATAGTTTAGAACGGACAGAAGGCCGGTGATTAATATGCCGGCCTTCTGTGGACAAGGTAGTCTTTGGGGTAGGATCCTTTTACATGCGAGCTTCACCTTCCATAAAATTTTTATCTACTGCCTTTGTGATGATGTGATAATGATTATATATGAGAAAGACCAGGATCATCTGCACAATAGGTCCGGCCACAGGTACCCAAAGCATGCTCGAGAAAATCATCCGTGCGGGCATGGACGTGGCTCGACTGAACATGTCCCACGGCTCTTACAGGGATCACAGAGGCTACATCACGGCCATCAGGGCTGCTGCCCGGAAGCTGGACCGGCCGGTGGGGATACTCCTGGATCTGCAGGGGGTCAAGATCCGGATAAGCGACGTGGCGGGGGATGGAATATCCCTCATGAAGGGTCACGAGGTTCTGCTCCGCTCGGGACAGCGCCCCTCCACGACCAAAACCCTGTATATTTCCTATCCGACACTTGCAAGGGACGTCAAAGCAGGCCACCGTATCCTCCTTGACGACGGCCTCATCGAGCTTGTCGTGACCGGGAGCCGAGGTAACACCCTGGTGGCCAAAGTGAAGGAAGGAGGGCACATCACTTCGGCAAAGGGGGTGAACCTGCCCGATTCGACCGTTTCCGCCAGGCCTTTCACCGACAAGGACCGCCGTGATCTCCAGTTTGGAGTCAGGGAAGGTGTTGACGCGGTGGCGCTGTCCTTTATCACCCGGGAAGGAGATGTGTTGCTGCTGCGCCGCATGCTGGTCCGGATGGATTCGGCCATCCCGATTATCGCCAAGATCGAAAAACCGGTGGCTGTTGACCGCATCGAACCTATCCTTGATGTTGCAGACGGGATCATGGTGGCCAGGGGCGATCTGGCAGTGGAAAGTTCGCCCTTCGCTGTCCCGCTGATACAGAAGAGCCTTATCCATAAGGCCAACCGGAAACAGAGGCTGGTGATCACCGCCACGCAGATGCTCGAGTCCATGATAAAAAGTCCTGTGCCCACGCGGGCCGAGGCGACAGATGTTGCCAATGCTGTTTTAGACGGCTCGGACTCGGTCATGCTGTCGGGGGAGACCTCTGTTGGAAAACATCCTGTCAAGACCGTCAGGATGATGGCGCGTATTATAGAGGAGGCTGAGAGTAAGGGTTCGGAATTCAGGACTCAGCTTCCTGTTCCCGAACCGGTAGAGGGGTCGGATTTTGATCGGACGAGCTTCGCGGTTGCCGATGCCGCCGTCAGAGCTGCCGCGGACGTGCGGGCCCGGTGCATCGTAGCCTTCACTCAGTCAGGATACACAGCAGGTCTTCTGGCCAAGTTCCGGCCACAGGTTCCCATCATCGCCTTTACTTCAAACCGGGCGGTGATCAACAGGATGAAGTTGTACTGGGGCGTAGTACCGCTTTACATGAGGCAGCTTAACAGCACAGCTTAACAGCACAGACACCATGATTTCGGAGGTGGAGACGGCGCTGCGCAAGCGCCGATACGCCGGGCGAGGCGACGATGTGATCATAACAGCCAGCCTGCCAATGAGAAGCCCCGACAAGACCAATTTCCTCAAGGTCCACCGTATTTAGTGACTGGGGTAGGGTACAGCCGCATTGTATTATACCAATCACCTGGTAAAATCCTCTGCCTGATGGCGGACGATCTCGCCGGTGATCATGTAGATGACATCTTCAGCGATGTTGGTGGCGTGATCGGCAACCCTCTCCAGGTGACGAGTTGCCGAGAGAAGATGGATGAGGCCTTCCACCCTGTCCGGAGTTTCCCTTATCCTGTCGTAGATCAACTGGAACATCTCCCTATTCATGGCGTCCACGATATTGTCAGCCTCCAGGACCTCCCTGGCCAGGCCGGGATCCAGGTTTACGAGTGCGTCGAGGCTCTGGCGCACCATCTCCTTCGCTTTTTCAGCCATTTTAGTGAGGTCTACCGAGACTTCGGGAAGCTTCCTGTACTGCTCCCTGGAGGAGAGGAAAGAGGCCCGCTCGGCCAGGTTCACGGCCAGGTCCCCGATTCTTTCGAGGTCGCTGTTGATGCGAAGGACGGCGACGATGAACCTGAGGTCGATGGCCACGGGCTGATGAAGCGCCAGGATCTTCAGACCCTCCTCCTCGAGTTCAACCTCCATCTCGTCGATCTTTATGTCCTCCCTTATCACTTGTTGCGCCAGTTCGTTGTCCCTCGTTTCGAGGGCTCTGACCCCTTTCTGGAGGCTCTCCTCGACTACGGCGCTCAGGGCAAGGAGCATCCTTTTGAGCTTTTCGATCTCTTTCGTCAGTACACTTGTCATCGCCTTGTCTCCTGTTAGTACGGTAGGTCCTTCTAACCGAACCGCCCTGTTATGTAGTCTTCGGTCTGCTTCCTGTCCGGCCGGGTAAAGATCTTTTTCGTCAGTCCGAACTCGACGATGCGCCCTTCGTAGAAAAAGGCCGTGTAATCAGAGATCCGTGCCGCCTGCTGCATGTTGTGGGTGACCACCACGAGGGTATAATCTTTCTTGAGGGTGTGGATCAGTTCCTCGATCTTGGCGGTGGCCACTGGGTCGATCGCCGAGGTAGGTTCGTCCATGAGGATCACTTCGGGTTGAACCGCGAGGGCCCTGGCGATGCACAGGCGCTGCTGCTGTCCTCCTGACAGGGCTGTCCCCGAATGGTTCAACTTGTCCTTGACCTCGTCCCAAAGGGCAGCCCGGTGCAGCGCACCCTCGACTCTCTCGGCCATCTCGCCCCTTCCCATACGATAGTGGAGCTTTAGTCCGTAAGCCACGTTTTCGAAGACACTCAGGGAAAATGGGGTGGGTGTTTGAAAGATCATCCCAACCTTGCGGCGAAGCTCAAGGAGATCTACCTCTGGATGGAAGATATCCCTTCCATCCAACAGGACCTTACCTTCAACACGCTGGTTCCGGTACAGTTCGAAGATCCGGTTGTAAACCCTCAGGTGCGTCGACTTGCCGCATCCCGACGGTCCGATAATGGCTGTCACCCTGTTGGCGCCGACGTCCAGGTTGTTCTCGAACAACACCTGTTGATGCCCGTAGTGGAAAGTAAGACCACGTGTCTCGATCTTGATCGGTTCCGACCCCGGTAGGGAGTCATCGCCGGTCCCGCTCAGGGGTTGCGGATTCGGATCAGGTTCATGAGCTGTATGCTCGGTTATCATGTAGTTTTCCTCCGTCCTAAAATAGTTCTGACCAGCACTGTAATCCCCAGGATCACGGTGGTGATGAGGAGTGATGACCCCCATGCCATGGCCTGCCAGTCCACGTAGGGGGACATGGCGTAATTGAAGATCGTAACTGGCAGGTTGGCGGTAGGTTCTGAAAGAGAGCGGGGCCAGAAGGGACTGTTGAGTGCCGTAAAAAGAAGGGGGGCTGTCTCACCACTGACCCTTGCCACAGCAAGGAGGCTGCCGGTTACAAGGCCGGTCCTGGCGGCCCGGAAGACGACGCCGACCGTCGCTTTCCAGCGGGGCGCGCCGAGGGCAAGGGCTGATTCCCGCACGGCATCGGGTACGAGGTTGAGCATGTCCTCGGTGGTCCTCGCCACAACCGGGAGCATGATAATCGCCAGGGCTACGGAGCCCGAGTATCCGGAGAACCCTCCCATGGGAGCAACCATGATAACGTAGACGAACACTCCGATGATGATCGAAGGGGTCCCCATCAGGATGTTGGTTGCGTAGCGAACCAACTCGGCAAGGAAGGAATCCCTCCCGAATTCAGAGAGGAAGATTCCCGCCATAAGGCCGATGGGAACTCCTATTAATGTTGCCAGCGTTGTGATGATCCCCGTTCCAAGGATGGCGTTGCCAAGGCCCCCTCCGGGCATCATGGGAGGGGCCGGGAGCTGGGTGAAAAATTCAGGCCTGATGGCGCCGAGCCCCTTTACGACGATGACAATGAGGATCCAAACCAGAAAAGCGATGCCGGTAAGAGCCGCCAGACCAGAGAGGGCTTTTACCACCAGGTCGATGTTCCTGCGAAACCCGATTGATCGCTCTTTCATCGCGTCACCCCAAGCTTACGCCTTGTCCGCTGAAGCCATATCCGGGCGGCGAGCTGGATGAGGAATGTGATGAGGAACAGGACCAGCCCAAGTTCGATAAGTGAGGAAAGATACAGGTTCTCGGCGGCCTCGGTGAACTCGTTGGCCAGCGTGGAGGCGATGCTGTTGCCGGCTGCGAAGAGGGAGGGGGAGATCCTGTGGGTGTTTCCTATGACGAAGGTCACCGCCATGGTTTCCCCGATGGCCCGCCCGAGGCCCAGGAAGCAAGCGCCGACGATCCCCATGATCCCGTGGCGGACGGTGACCTGTCTTGTGACCTCCCACGTGGTGGCCCCCAGTCCGTACGCGGATTCCTTGACCACGTCCGGAACCATATTAAAAACGTCCCGTGTGACGGAGGTGATGAAGGGGAGGATCATAAGGGCGAGGATGATTCCGGCCGTGAGCATTCCGATGCCTATGGGGGGTCCGGTGAAAAGCGGAAGGTCCCCGGCCCATTTGCCGATGAAAGGCTGGACGTAGCGAGCCATTACAGGTGCGAGGACAAACAGTCCCCACATCCCGTAGATGATGCTGGGAATGGCCGCTAGAAGTTCGATGGCACCGCCGACCACCCGGCTAACGGCCGGGTGGGCCAGCTCCACCAGGAACAGTGCGATGATCAGGCTCAGGGGGACGGCGATTACCATGGCGATCCCCGTAGACAGGAGGGTGCCGTAAATGCTGCTCAGGGCCCCGAACTGCTGGGATACGGGGTTCCATTCCTGGGCAAAAAGGAAACGGGCGCCGAATTCCCGGATGGACGGACCGGACCCGGCCAACAACGCGACAAATATCCCGACAACAAGAAGAATGACGGTTCCCGCGGAAAGAGTCGCCAACCCCGCGAAGGTCCGATCCTGTACTCCCCTGTATGATCCCATGATCCCGGTTCAGGTCCTCCCCCGAAACTCAGGGCCAGACGACTCCGCCCTGTGATCTGAGGGTTTCGGACCAGGTTTTCTCGATCATGTCGACCAGGCTGTCGGGTATCGGTATGTAGTCGAGTCTCTCAGCGATATCTTTTCCGTGCCTGTAGCTCCAGTCGAAGAAGGCGAGCATCTTTCTGGCCCGTTCGGTATCCGGCATATTCCGCTGGAGGAGGATGAAGGAGGCGCCGGTGATGGGCCAGCTGTTCTCGCCAGGTTGGTCTGTGAGGACAACATAGTAACCGACAGAACTCTTCCAGTCGGCCTTGGCGGCTGCGGTCTGGAATGTCGTAGAGGACGGTGAGACGAATCTGCCGGCTTTGTTTTTCAGCTGCACGTGGTTCAACCTGTTCTGCAGGGCGTAGGCGTACTCGACGTAGCCGATGGCGCCGGGGACCTGGGTCACATAAGCGGCCACGCCCTCGTTGCCCTTTCCACCGACACCGGTCGGCCAGTTGACGGCCTTGGCCGTTCCGACCTGCTTGTGCCATTCGGAGGAAACCTTATCAAGGTAGTTGGTGAATATCCACGTCGTGCCGGATCCGTCGGACCTGTGAACCACGATAATGGGCTGGTCGGTCAATTTGATGCCGGGATTGAGTCCAACAATAGCCGGGTCGTTCCAGATGGTGATTTTGCCCAGAAAGATCTCGGCCAGAAGTTCCGGGGTCAGGCGCAGAGCGCCTGGTTCCAGCCCCCTGATATTGACGACGGGAACAACCCCTCCCACGATCATGGGAAACTGGATAAGCCCGGCCTCATCAAGGTCAGCTGGTTTTAAAGGAGCGTCGGATGCACCGAAATCCACCGTCTTTGCCTTGATCTGACGTATCCCGCCGCCTGAGCCAATGGATTGATAATTGATCCTGACGCCCTGGACTTTCCCGTACTTGTTGGCCCACTGAGCATAGACAGGAAATGGGAAGCTGGCGCCGGCTCCGATTATTGTAATGCGCGCGGCAAAAGAAGGTGTGGCCAGCGATGCGGTGAGCGCGATGGCAAAGAAAATATTGAGCAGTAACCTTTTCATTTCCTATCCTCCGTGTGATTTGGTTTAGCTCTTGATTCACGGATAGGATAAGAGTCTTTTGTTAGGATTGCGTTAAGATGCCGTTGGTTTTCAATGAATTAAATGGGACGGGAAGGCGGAGTGAATCCGCCTGGTTTCACCCCCACCCCAGGATGCACGCTTCGCGCACATCCTGCTTGATGACTTTTTACGAAGTCATCAACCTTGGTTTTTCAAATAGATCGTGAACACGCTTCCCTTTCCAGGCTCGCTGCTGACATCGACCTTTCCCCCATGGGACTGTACGATATGTTTGACGATGGAGAGTCCCAGGCCCGTACCTCCAAGGTCACGGCTCCTTGATTTGTCTACCCGGTAGAAGCGCTCAAATAGACGAGGCAGGTGTTCTGGAGCGATCCCGCATCCGTTGTCTTTGACACTTACGGTTATCCCGGTGGGGACGCTCTCACATTGTACCAGGACCTCACGATCTGCCTCACTGTACTTGATGGCATTGTCGATGAGGTTTATCAAGGCCTGAACCAGGAGAGACCGGTTTATGAAAGCAGAGGATTCTCCCCTGCAGTTGGACCGGACGGTGATTCCCTTTGCATCGGCTGCAACATGGCAGGCTTCGACCGCCTCTTCGATCACCTCACCGATGTTTTCTCTCTCAAGGAACATGTCATCGTCCTCGGCCTCCCTTTCAATCCTGGACAAGCTCAGGAGGTCCTCGACAATTGCGTTAAGGCGGTCGGAATGTTTTCCGATGATCTCAAGGAACCTGTGTGCAACCTCAGGATCATCAATCGCACCTTCGAGGAGGGTCTCGACAAAACCCTTGATGGAGGTAACAGGCGTTCGGATCTCGTGTGAGGCATTGGCTACGAAATCCCTTCGAATTCGCTCCAGGGTCCTGATCCGGGTAAGGTCATTGAGAACCAATAAAGCTCCCATTCTCTCCCCGCCAGAAGCCTCCAGAGGCGTGCCGTGGATCTGAAGGAACCTTTCTCCGTCCGCATGGAGGACAATTTCCCCTTCGATAGGCGATGATGCGCTGGATGTTCTCTCGATGAAAGCCTGGAGGTCAGTATTTCTAATGGCCTCCTGAACACTTTTCCCTGCAACATGTTCGGGATCAAGATCGAGGATGTTGGCTGCGGCATGGTTGATGGTGATGATCCGGTTGTCACCATCGAAAGCGATTACCCCCTCGACCATAGAGGACAGGACAGCCTCGAGTTCGTTGCGCTGGTGTACAATAGCTTTCATCCTCTCATCGAGCTGGGAAGCCATGCTGTTCATCTCTTCGGCCAGGGTAGCGAACTCATCCGTGTCCGGTATGGGGAGCCTCGCGCTCAGGTCGCCGGAGGCGAACCGTTCGATGCCCTTTTTCATCTCCCCTAAAGGACGGATGATCCAGCGTGTGACCACCAGACTAACGATGGAAGACAGGATCATGGCGAGCAGGGCTCCCACTGCCAATCTCAACCTTGCGTTCCTCAGGACAACTTCGAGGGAGGATACAGGGACGGAGGTGCGGATGACACTGAGGTTTTCATCTTGTACAAGGGGAATGGCAACATACATGAAGGTGGTCTTCAGGGTATAGCTGTACCGTATGGTCGTACCAGTCTGGCCGGCAAGGGCATCACGTATCTCGGGTCGATCGGAATGGTTATCCATCCGGGAAGGGATCTCTTCAGAATCGCACAAAACCACTCCCGAGGGCTGGATCGCGGTGATGCGAGTGTTGGTCTCCCGTCCCAATTCCACGCATAGATCGTTAAGGGCTTCCATGTCGCGGGCGCTTTGTGCTCCAGTGATCAGTGGGCCAATGCTGTGGCCCACAAGCTTTGCGCGGGCTTCCAGATCAGCGCTCCTCTCCTGAAGGTATAATTCACCCATATAGTTGACGGCGTACCATGTCACCATGAACAGGGAGAGAATGGTGATGATAAGATAGGATGGATACAGTCGCCAGATCAGGGGTCTTCGTTTCATCATCTACTCCCTGAAGCGGTAACCGACTCCCCGGATAGTTTCTATCAGATCGACCTTGTCGCCTAATTTTCTCCGGAGGCTGAGAATGTGGACATCTATGGTGCGATCTGTGACGTAATAGTCTTCACCTTTGACGGCGTTGACGATCTGGGTGCGGGTAAAAACCCATCCTGGTCGCAGGGCCAGGAAATGGATAACGTTGAACTCTGTAAAGGTCAGATCAATTGGATTCCCATTCAATTTAACCTCCCGGCGTCCAGGATGGATCACCAGCCCATGAAGCTTAACAGGACTTTCACTTTTAACTTCGGCGGTGTCCGTGTATCTCCGGAGAACGGAACGGATTCGAGCTACGAGAACCTTCGGACTGAACGGTTTGACGATATAATCGTCGGCACCAAGTTCCAGTCCCGTGACGATATCGGACTCCTCGCCCTTAGCCGTTACCATGACGATGGGGACCGGAGCGGTTGTATCGTGAGCCTTAAGTCTTCGGCAGGCGTCGAGACCGTCCATCCCGGGGAGCATGAGATCCAGGAGAATAAGGTCCGGACACCAGGAGACAGCACGATGAAGCCCTTCCTCTGCAGTGATCGTTGCCTCTACCTCGTAGCCTTCCCGGGCCAGGTTGTAGCGGATAAGTTCCTGGATGTCCTCATCATCCTCGATGAGTAAGATTCTTTCCTTCGCCATATAATTTTCTCCATCATCATCTTAATATCTTCTTGCCTGGTGAACAGATAGCGTTAAATAACAAAAAGCTGAAATAATTTTGATTGAACATCGGTGCCGATATTGGTACCTGACAAGCTTTGTGGTTTTGCGTGAGGTACACACTTTATTACAGGAATGCCTTGTCTTCGCATTTGCACCAGACGCAGGAGCAGTTTTCGTGATTGCAGCTTTTGTCGGTGATCTTCTGCGTAAAGTTCCTCTTGGCGAGGGGAAGCAGCAGGTGCTTTAGAGGGGAATAGTTGTAGTGTTTGAGAA
>QIEJ01000067.1 GCA_003228585.1 Pseudomonadota bacterium | reverse complement strand
GAATCGGCGATGAAATATCCGGTGCGCTCGAACTGGAACCGGTCGCCGGGCTTAGCGTCCCCAAGGCTGGGCTCCACCCTGGCGTCCACGACATCCAGCGAATCAGGATTTATGTGCTTGATAAAATCTGAGTTCTTGCCGGTATCGGGCATCGGATCATTGAAAAGCCGGTCGTAAAGCCTGACCTCCGCCGAAATCGCATGTGCAGCTGACACCCAGTGAATGGTCCCCTTGACCTTGCGGCCGTCAGGGGAGTCGCCCCCCCTGGTCTCGGGATCGTAGCGGCAGTGCACCTCGACGACTTCGCCCTTCTCGTTCTTTTTCACATCAACGCATGTGATGTAATAGGCCCAACGCAGCCGGATTTCTCTGCCAGGCGTCAGCCTGAAAAACTTCCGTGGCGGATCTTCCATGAAATCACCGCGTTCAATGAACAGTTCCCGGCTGAAGGGAACCTTACGGTATCCCATCTTCGGCGGGTCATCAGGGTAATACGGTGCGTCCAGTTCGTCCACCTGGTCCTCAGGGTAGTTGACGATCACGACCTTCAGGGGGTTGAGAACCGCCATCACCCGCGGCGCTTTCGTATTGAGATCATCTCGAACGCTGTGCTCGAGAAGAGCGACATCCACCACACTGTTGGCCCTGGCCACACCGATACGGTCGCTGAAGTTCCGAATGGACTCCGGCGTGTAACCTCTGCGCCTCAGGCCCGCGATGGTGGGCATTCGTGGATCGTCCCAGCCGGAAACATGTCCGCCTTCCACCAGTTGGGCGAGCCTGCGTTTGCTCATCACCGTGTAGTTCAGGTTGAGCCTGGCAAACTCTATCTGGCGCGGATGACTGGGTGCCGGTACGGTATCGAGGATCCAGTCGTAGAGCGCGCGGTTGTTCTCAAATTCCAACGTGCAGAGGGAATGCGTGATGTTTTCAAGGGCATCCGACAGGCAATGTGCAAAGTCATACATGGGGTAGATGCGCCACTCGTTACCTGTGCGGTAGTGGGGAGCGTGACGAATGCGATACAGAAGGGGATCGCGCATCTTCATATTCGACGCTGCCATGTCGATCCTGGCGCGAAGAACGTGCTCCCCGTCGGCAAAATCACCTCGCCGCATACTCTCAAAGAGTTCCAGGTTTTCCTCAACAGTGCGGTTGTGCCAGGGACTTTCCTTCCCCGGTTGTGTCACAGTTCCGCGGTACTCGCGGATATCATCTTCAGAAAGGCTGCAGACATAGGCCTTGCCTGATCTGATGAGTGAAACAGCGAAACCATACAGTTTCTCGAAATAATCCGACGCAAAATAAAGATGCTCATCCCAGTCGAAACCCAACCAGAGCACATCACGTTTGATAGCCTCGACATACTCCAAATTCTCCGTTTCCGGATTGCTGTCGTCAAAGCGCAGGTTGCACCGACCGCCGGGCGTTTCGCTCGCCAGCCCGAAGTTGAGGCAGATGCTTTTGGCATGGCCGATATGCAGGTAGCCGTTAGGTTCGGGAGGAAACCGTGTAATAACGGTTTCGTGCTTTCCCGATGCCAGATCATCCGCAACGATCTGGCGTATAAAATCAAGGCCGGCTGTTTTGGGTGTGTCGTTACTCACGTCGGGTCCTCCTTGCGCACCAGCGTCATTACCTACAACAGCCTGCGGCGTGGGTCAAGGGCTTAGAATCTTGGTTCATCCGGGAAATGAGTACCTGTTAGAATCCGAATCCAAAATCCAAAATCCAAAACTTTCTCACGCCCGCTCATCGAAAAGCTGATTTACCACAGTGTGACCATTAAAAGGTCACTCCACAGGGTTTCACGGGGTTTCAAGAAAAAATCTTTCTCACGCCCGCGAGTCACGCCCATGGCGTGACTCGCTCAAGCCGCGAAGAACGCCAAGAGTGCTCCTGGGGACCAAAAACACGTGTTCTTAAAGGAAACTGTATCCCCCTCACCAAACCTCTCCCGAGGGAGAGGGATTTCCAGGAAATCCGCTGTTGAGCCTTGCTTGAACTTTGGTCCATGTTGGCAAGGTCTCAACCGACTTTGGTGAGGGACATGCGCTCTTCTTTGCGAGCTCTGCGGCTTTGCGTGAGACAAATCCTTTCTTCGCTGACTCCGCGAACTCTCCATGAAACAAATTGGTGGTAAAGGCATTGAGGTACGCATTATCCGGAAGACCCAGAATCTTGTTTCTGGTTTCGAGTTTCTAAATACCAGGGAGCAGATGGGAGGACGAGGGGGCGTATGAGCGATAGGGCGAGGGGGCGAGGGGGAGAGGGGGCGACGGCGGACAGGCGCAATGACGTGCGTTTGGTTTTGGATTTTGGACAGCGGCCCTCGTAATTACACGCTGGCAGCTACTTTTTTCTCCATCAGCGCTTTGTAAATGGACGGCCAGTTCTCCCGCAGGCTCTCGTTGGAGAAATATATGGAGGAGCAGGCCCTGCAGCTGAACCAGTCCTGCTCTTTGGATTTGACGCTGGTTATTTCTTTTCCGCAGTTGGGACAATCCATCACGATCTTCATGGTAGAAACCCCTTGTTCAGATATGAAATTTCAAAATCCTGCGATATCCTGCCCCTGTATAAGCAAATACCTTGCCGATATTCTAACCTGTTGTTTTGTTAAACATATTTATGCGCAGGAGGGGTTGAATGATCGGAGTTGGGAAAAAATTTACCCCTTTTCGGCAAACTTCTCCCTCTTTTAGGCAATCATAGATTCAGGTGTCAGGGCGTGTGGGCGTATGGGCGTGTGGGAGAGGTGGCGACGGTGGACAGGCGCCCAGTCGAGTCAGCAGCAGCGCTGTCAGTTCGATCCTCTCGAAAAGCGACTCGGTCAGGATGTACTCATCCGCGGTATGATCCATGTCCCCGACGGGCCCCATCCCGTCCAGGGTGGGGACCCCCATGCTGACAAGGAAGTTGGCATCCGATGTGCCTCCCCTCTTTTCCTTTCCGAGTATCTGTTCCAGATCCCTCGCCGCTTTTTCAGCACGGGTGTAGAGTTTATCAGTACCCTCAATGGGGCATCCCGCGGGCCGTTTATGATGGCATTTGTACTCGGCTGAGCACCGGGGGTTAGCCGGATTGCTGACGATCTCTTCTATGCGGTCAAGAACAGTTTTCTCCGTATCAGGATCCCAGAACCGGAACTCGAATAACGCTACGGCGTTATCTGGAACGATGTTCGTGTCGACACCACCGGAAATTTTCCCGACATTTACGGAAACCCCTTTACCATGATCGTTCAGGCCTTCCAGAGCGAGCACCATTCGGGACAGCTCTTCGATGGCGCTGTCCTTGGGACCTTCCTTGACCCCTGCATGCCGGGCTTTTCCAGTGACGGTAAGTTTGAACCTCCTGATCCCGCGCCTGGCAGTGACGACTTCTCCATTCAATCCGCCGCACTCGAAAACAAGCCCGAAGGAGGCATTCCGGGCTATTTCCCTGATCAGGGGCAGGGAGTGCGGTGATCCGATCTCCTCGTCGCCGTTGATCAGACACTGGACAGGGATTGTCGCCAGGGCACCTAATTCATCCAGAACACGGAGGGCATAGACCATCACCACGACTCCACCCTTCATGTCTGCCGTCCCGGGACCATGAAGCCTGTCCCCTGAAGGCTCGAATTTCATAAAATCGGAATCAGGAGGAAAGACGGTATCGATATGGCCGATCATGACCACGGGTTTACCGTTTGATCCGGGACCGGTGAAAATCAGATGGTTTACACTGTTCCGGTCCGTAATAACCCTGCGATCGAGAGTCCCGGGCATGAGGCCCGCTACAAGGTCCCCTACACGGTTTATCCCATCGTAGTTTCTCGAGTGGCTGTTGACATCAACCAGTTCCTTCAGACTGGCTATTATCGCCAATGACTGATGCCGGACCGATTCACGTATCCTCCCTGCAATATCCGGCAATATTATTCCTCGTTCCCCATGATGCCGTTTGGAGAACCGTTCGGTTGATGTTCGTCCGGATACTGGAGGATGTGGCCGCCCCAGGTCCTGATCAGAGGTTCTCCATCCACGTTGGGATTGAGCAGATATTGGGGATAGATGGGCGTCTTTCCCCGGCCCTCGGGGGCGGTGATGATGAATGTAGGAACGGCCATGCCCGACGTGTAACCCCTGAGATGCTCGATAATATTCAGGCCGTCGGCGATGGTTGTCCTGAAGTGACGGATTCCCTCAACCTTCTTGCAGTTGAATATGTAGTAGGGTGAGATCTTGATTTTCAACAGTTCCTGCATCAGTTTCTTCATGATGTGGGGATTGTGGTTGATCCCGTTCAAGAGGACTGTTTGATCCCTCACGATCACACCGCACTTGGTGAGCATGTCCACTGCTTTCTGCGCTTCCCTGGTGACCTCCTTCGGGTGGTTGAACTGGGTGTTCAGGTAGATCGGATCGTGGGTCTCGAGCATTTCGCACAGCTCCGGGGTGATCCGTTGGGGCAGCGTGCACGGCATTCTGGACCCCAGTCTCTTGATCTCAACATGGGGTATTTTATCCAGTTTGGTCAGGATGTAATCCAGCTGGCTGTTGGAGAGAGAAAGGGCGTCGCCCCCGGTAAGGAGGACATCCCTGATCTCCTCATTCTCCCGGACATATTCGATGGCCTGGTCCAAAAGCCTTCTCGGATAGGTCACATCCTTATAGTCGATGTCCTTCCGCCTCAGGCAGTGCCGGCAGAACATGGAACAGGCGTTGGTGACGTTGATGATAACCCTGTCCGGATACAGCCTTGATATCAGAGGCGCGGGAGAGTTGTACTTGATGATCATGGGATCCTTGATCTCTGACGAATCGAGCTCTTCAAGAATGCTGGGAATGGCCTGCATTCTTATGGGGCAGTTCTTATCATCGGGATCCATGAGACTGGCGAAGAAGGGGGAAATACTCCACCGATATCCCTTAGAGGCTTTTTCAATCTGCTTCTTCTCCTCGTCTGAGAAGTGGACAATCCTCTCCAGAACCTCCACCTTGCCTATACGGTTCTTCAGATGCCACTTGTAGCTGTCCCAATCCTCTTCGGAACCGCCCAGAACCTGGAGAATCCGTTTCCTGGATTTCTGGTATTCCTCTTCCAGTTTGAATCCGGTTGGTATCTGATCCTTTACGGCGAAATAATCCGCGTCCAGGGCCTTGACCTCGGCTGAACGTTCCACGGCAATGGACCGATCCTTTTTCGAAACCTCTACCTGATTGTAGACTTTATCCCTGGACTCCTTACGTTCATGTGGTTCCGAGCTTACCTCAGCTTTCACGTGAATTTACCTCCTGTCTTAATTTTACCTCTCTGGCGGCAGCTGACCAAATTGTCAAGGCTGCGCTTTTTCCATCAGGCCGGCGACTCCTCAACTGTATCTGAGACCTTCTCAATCCCCCTCTTCAATGAACTGTGGACGTGGGAGAGATTATCTGACGCGGCAACGACCCTGCCCAGGAACCCTCCCGCCCTTATGGTTACTCCGCACCCCACATGATCCTCAATGATGTGATGTTCCCTCAACAATTTTCCATTCACCGCGCACGAGAAGAGTTCCGTTTCGGGAATCATCGGTTCGACATCGCAGTTCACCACCACATCGCGGTCGGTTTTACAGTTGAACGTCCCCCAGCAAACACGGCTCTTTGCGGGGTCCATTTCCCGCGCTCCATCGGGAAATCCGCCATCGGTGACAGCATGAAACTCCAGCTCAGGAAAGTATGGATGCCCCGGCAGGTGGTGGATCATCGTCAGGGTCGTCTCAAGGGTCGTCCCCTGTTTTCGCGCGTTGATCTCGATAAAGAAAATGTTCCCGTCATGATCCACGATATAATCACAGCCGAAGGTCCCCCTGTATCCCTGACTGCCCAGATGCTTGCCTATAGTCCGCGTCATCTCGACCAGATCACGAACAGTTTCACCATCAAGAACCGTGGGATAGGTCGACCCCTTGAACCGGGTCCCATCGACGTTCTGGTCCGCCACTGAAGCGATATAGACCTTATTCTCCCCGGCGACCAGCCCGAGAACGGTAGGGTCGTAAACGTGCTCCACGAACCTGGTAACCAGCAGTTTATCTTCCGGTTCCACAAAGCGGTCGAGAATTTTTCGTGTTGAATTCGCGATAATCGAATTGGACCCTCCAGCGCTGTATTCACCCGAGACGAACACCTTATCCCCGGCTTTCAGATATGTTTCGGCCATGTCGATGGCTTCCGCCCGCGTGGGACAACCCTTTCCGGAGGGTACGGGGATCCCCAGGTCTGAAGCCATCTGGTACTGGATCAGTTTGTTGTTAAAGGTGTTGGCCAGTTCGGGGTCAGGACCAATGAGCCTTACCCTGTTACCGTCCGCCAGACTCAATTCTTTTCTGGATTCGAACACGTTGATGAAAAGTTCTCCCTGGTTTTCCAGAATCTGATCAAGGAGATTGTTGACAGCCTGGTTCTGGCTGACTTCCTCTGCAAACCTGCCGGCCGGCATCCGTATGTTGTGCCTCCTGCCTGTCCTTTGAAAGATATCCCGTGCCTCGGCGTTGACGACCATAATATTCTCATGAGGGTACTGGGCCATGACATCGGGGACAACACTGATAAATTTCACAGGTTTTTCATGTAATTCCTGAAACGGTCTGAGCATGAAGTGGTTCAAACCTATGGCCTTTATTTCACCAACGTACATAAAGTAGTAGGCGTGAGGATCCAACCTCACATTTTCCAAAAATGGTTCTTTCAAATCCTTTTCTCCGAACCGTCCTGCAACATTCACCTTACTCTGTGATAGTCCTTACAGGCAACGCCCTGAACCCTCGATAGTTAACCTTACGGGCCGTGTACTGATAACCCCGGGAGAAGTTGAATGCCAGAGCGGAAATAGAGCGTTCCTCGGCAGACCAGATAAATCCACAGCTCAATTCTATCAGCGATTGTGTCTTCACGCGATGCCCGCAAATCGTCTCATACTTGTCATAAGCGCTATCGAAAAGCGTCTCGAGTTCCATGATGGTCGGCATGCGCCAGTCATTGTATACACCGAGGATGACATTCTCACTGTAAAGCCTGGCATCCTGCCAGGTTATGTCTCCCATGCTGTCTGTCTGTGCCCACATGAGGCCGGTCTTCATGTCGGTCACGGTTCCGTCGCCGTTATCGACAAACCTGTCATCCGCCTGAACGATACCGAAGGTAAAGACCACCAGACACAGGGTGGTTAATATAATCGATGCCGTGTGAATCCGACTCATAAGTAAAATCATCCCCCCCCTTTTTGGCCCGATCCGCAGCATCCTTTATCGAGCCGCACCCGGTATAAGCAGTACGGGGACATTTGTCCTCCTCAGGACCTTGCGGGCCACACTCCCAACAAAGGCGTGTTCAGTGATCCCCTTGCCGTGAGTGCCCATGACAAGGATATCGGCCTTGAGCTTTTTCGCCATATCGAGAATCTCGATCACGACATCGCCCTCGTAAACGTGAATATCCGTGATCCTTTCTGTCCCGCCATCGGGCTCATTCTCCTGCATCCTGTTTTTCAGATCAACAATCTTTTCTCTGATTGCGGCCTCAGTTTCCTCTTTTTTCTCCTCCATGAGCTGTGAAAATCTGGTTTCACCCATGAAAGAGACTATGGGTATCGCCATGGCCGGGTCAAAGCTGGGGATGATGTGCAGCAGCTGAATCTGGGCATCATGCGCCGCCGCTTCTCTGACGGCTGCCATTAAAACCAGCTCAGCGTTCTCAGAGAGATCGATGGCACACAGTATGGTCCTGATATTGAAGGACATGTTTTTCCTCCGCCGCCCCGTCATGTCGGTGTCAGAGTCCCCGCCGCCAACCGCCTGCGGCGCTGGAGCATGAAAATAGCAGAAAAGATAGCAATGCCCGGAATGTACATGAGGTGCTTGTTCGAAACGCCTACCCAACCGGCCACGACACCGGGCTGCATCATGAGAAAGGGCACCACCACCAGGAGAAACGGGAACTCGTACCATTTGTTCTTCCATGTGACCCATCCCTGGGTGGCGGAGGCGAAAGCGAAATTACCTATGCATGCAGCGACGAAAATAAGTATGGCCAACCCCCAGCTGTTGATATTGTGGAGGATCAGGTCGTAATTGAAGATGAACATGAACGCTATCAAAGCTGTGCGAATGTCGTACATAAATCCCTGTATGCCTGTCGGGATCGGAGGCGACTTGGCGATGGCCGCCGCGGCATACGCGGCCAGGCCCACAGGAGGCGTGTCATCCGCCAGAATCCCGAAATAGAAGCAGAACAGATGGGCCGCCATAAGGGGGATGATGAAACCGTTGTCCGCTCCGATGGAGACGATGGCAGGAGCCGTGAGGGCGGCCATGACAATATAGGTCGCGGTGGTGGGAAGCCCCATCCCCAGGATCAGGCTTGCAATCGCCGAGATCCCGACCAGAGCAAAGATGTTCCCTCTGGAAATGGTGGCAATGACCTCGGTTATGATTCCGCCCAGCCCCATGGTGACAACACCCACGATGATACCGGCCGCGGCGGTGGCGATGGCAACTGTCACCATGTTGCGCCCCCCTGCCACCATGGCATCCAGAATGAGCTTGAGGCTTTCCCTGAACCCGGAGGCGACAGTTTCTTTTCTTAAATAGCTTTTGATCGGCTCCTGGAGGAGCATGACGACAGTCATGGCAATGATGGCCCTGAAGGCGGCCAGTTCCGGCGAGTGTCTTGGCACCATAAGTTCGTAGACCAGGACACCGAGGGGAAACAGGTAGTGGAGACCGGAAATGAGCACTTTGAAGAACTGTGGGACATCGGCCTTGGCGAGCCCCTTCAGGCCCAGTTTGGAAGCCTCCACATGACTGATGTAAAACAGCGAAGCATAAGAGACGAAGGCGGGTATCGCGGCGGCTTTCACCACAGCCAGGTAGGGGACATTGACATACTCAGCGATAATAAACGCCGCCGCCCCCATGATGGGAGGCGCGAGCTGCCCATCGGTACTTGCCGCCACCTCAATGGCCGCCGCTTTGGTGGCCGGATATCCGACCTTTTTCATCAATGGGATGGTGAAGGTGCCGGTAGTGACGATATTAGCTATGGAGGACCCTGAAACCAGCCCTGTCAGGCCCGATCCAACAATAGCGGCCTTGGCCGGGCCGCCTTTGAACCGGCCCAGGAGACTCAGGGCCAGGTTGATGAAGAACCGGCCGCCTCCGGCCCGGTCCAGCATGGTCCCGAACAGGACAAAAAGAAACACAATGGTCGCTGAAACATCCAGGGGAATACCGTATATACCTTCAGTGGACAGGGAGATCTGCCCAACATACCTGCCCACGGACACACCCTTAAACGCGATCAGATCAGGCATGTAGGGACCATAAAAGGCGTACAGGGTAAATATGCCGGCAATAATCGCGAGAGCCGGCCCAACGACCCTGCGCGAAGCCTCTAACAACAGGATGACAACCAGTGAACCGATCACAAGATCGCGCGGCAGAGGCGCCCCCATCCTGCCCGCCAATCCCTTGTAGTCGATAACGATGTATAAAGCCGTACCGCAGGCGATTATGGCAATAGCGTAGTCGAAGAGGGGTATCCGATTTCTGGCTGACAGAAAAGAGAAAAATCCCTTTAATGGTCTTTTGAAGGTCGGGTAGCTCAGATAGGCTATAAGCATTGCGAACCCGAGATGCATGCTTCTGATATATACGGTGTCGAGGATCCACCAACTGG
>QIEJ01000242.1 GCA_003228585.1 Pseudomonadota bacterium | reverse complement strand
CCTCGCAATGACAGGCGGCTGGTTTTGGATTTTGGAACCTTGAACCTCAAACCTCAAACCTCAAACCTGGAACCTTGAACTCGACTGAGAGGAAAACCGCTATGCCAATGACCATCACCGAAAAGATACTCGCGGCCCATACGGGTCGGGACTCGGTCCACCCCGGGGAGATCATCATGGCTGATGTGGACCTTGCCCTCGGGAACGACATTACAGCCCCCATTGCCATCAATATTCTCCGGGAGAACGGCATCGAGAAGGTGTTCGACAGGAACAAGATAGTTCTTGTTCCTGACCATTTCACGCCCAACAAGGATATCGCCTCGGCCGAGCAGTGCCGACAGATGAGGGAATTTGCCCATGATTATGACATCACACACTATTTTGAACTCGGGGAGATGGGGATCGAACACGCTCTTCTTCCGGAAAAGGGTCTGGTCCTCCCTGGTGATCTCGTAATAGGCGCTGACAGCCACACCTGTACCTATGGAGCCCTTGGGGCTTTCTCCATGGGTGTGGGCAGCACCGATCTCGCGGGCGCCATGATCAGCGGCAAGGTGTGGTTCAAGGTGCCCACAGCGATGAAGTTCGTTTTCACTGGCGAGTTGAAACCATGGGTCGGCGGGAAGGACCTTATTCTGTTCACCATCGGTAAGATCGGAGTGGATGGCGCCCTTTACAGGTCCATGGAATTCACTGGTGATACCATCATTAATCTTGGTATGGCCGACAGACTGGCGATGTGCAATATGGCCATCGAGGCAGGGGCAAAAAACGGGATTATCACGCCTGACACTATAACCGAAGAGTATGCCAGACAGAGAGCTTCCCGCGAATACAGGTTCTATGACTCAGATCCTGAGGCCGGGTACGATGAGATCCATGAGTTCGACGCATCGGCCATTGAGCTGCAGGTTGCCTTCCCTCATCTCCCGGAGAACACTCGTCCGGTGGGTGAGTCCGGAAATGTTCCCATCGATCAGGTTGTCATCGGTTCCTGCACCAATGGGAGGCTCGAGGATCTTCAACAGGCTGCCGAGGTTCTCAAAGGACGTAAAATTTCCAGTGGTCTCCGGCTGATCGTGATCCCGGCCACGCCCCTGATCTACAGGCAGGCCATGGATGAGGGTCTTTTTGACATATTCCTTGACGCGGGGGCAGTTATAAGTACCCCTACATGTGGCCCCTGTCTGGGAGGGCACATGGGCGTTTTAGCTGATGGTGAACGGGCCGTTGCCACGACCAACAGGAACTTCGTCGGGGCGCATGGGCCATCCCGGGAGCGAGGTTTATCTGTCGGGCCCCGCCGTGGCCGCAGCGAGCGCGGTGACTGGAGTCATTTCCTCGCCTGATGATCTGTGAGGGATTGAGTCAGTTGGGAAAACCAGGGCGCAAGTTCGGGTTTCGATTGTCATCGCGAGTTGAACCTGTACGAAGCGATCTCAGTCAGCTGAGACTGCAGAGGTCGCAAAACGCCTCGATATAGACGAGGGCCTCGACCACCTGAGATTGCCACGTCGGCCTCAGCTTACAGGCCGCCTCGCAATGACAACCGCTTGGTCTATGATCCTGAAATCTGGAATATGGAATAAATAAGGAGCAAACATGAGCAACACAGTCATGAAAGGGCCTGGCGCTTCGGCGACGACGTGGATACCGATGCCATCATCCCGGCAAGGTACCTGAACACTTCCGATCCCGATGTGCTGGCCTCTCACTGCTTTGAGGACGCGGACCCCGATTTCGCCTCCAGGGTTTCGGCCGGGGACATCGTTGTGGGGGGCAAGAATTTCGGATGCGGTTCTTCCAGGGAGCACGCTCCGATAGCCATCAAGGCAGCAGGGGTGTCGTGTGTCATCGCTTCGTCCTTTGCCAGAATATTCTATCGCAACTCATTCAATATGGGATTGCCTATCTTCGAATCTACCGATGCGTCCCGATCCATCGTCACCGGTGATGAACTGGAGGTAAAACCGTCAGAGGGTTTAATCCACAACCTCACACAGGGTGAGAAATACACTTTCGAGCCTTTCCCTCCATTCATGGTCGATCTCATCCAGGAAGGGGGACTTATCCCGTATCTGCTTAAGGAGGAAGCCTGATGAGTTCAGAGATCAAAACCTTTGATGTCCTCGTTCTCGAAGGTGATGGAATAGGACCTGAGGTGGCCGCTGAGGCCCTCAAAGTTCTCAAGATCGCAGGTGAAGCGGCTGGTCTCCAGTTCCAGTTTGATTATGGTCTTGTCGGCGGTATCGCCATCGACAAGGAAGGGCTTCCCGTTTCCAGGGAAACCGTCCAGAAAGCCCGGAACGCCGATGCCATTATCCTCGGTGCGGTGGGAGGTCCCGAATGGGATGATCTTCCCACACTCCAGAGACCGGAACAGGGACTGCTCGGTTTGCGGGTAACCCTCGATCTGTTTGCCAATCTGAGGCCTGCCAGAGTGTTTGACCCTCTCGCTGACGCATCTACCCTGAAGAGAGAAGTTGTGTCGGGTATCGATCTTCTGGTGGTTCGGGAACTGGTCTCGGACCTGTATTTTGGTGAACCGAGAGGTTTCAGGACCACCGAAGAAGGTCGAGAGGCATTCAATACCATGAGATATTCCGAACGGGAGATCAACAGGGTCGCGAAGGTTGCCTTCGATGCGGCCATGCGGAGGAACAAAAAAGTCACATCCGTTGATAAGGCCAATGTCCTCGAAGTAAGCGGTCTCTGGCGGGAAGTCGTATGTGAGGTTGCCCGTGAGTACCCCGATGTGGAGGTTGATCATCAGTACGTGGATAACTGCGCCATGCAGCTCATCAGGAATCCGGCACAGTTCGATGTGATTCTCACCGGTAATATGTTCGGGGATATTCTTTCGGATGAGGCGGCCATGTTGACCGGTTCCATAGGGATGCTTCCCTCTGCCAGTCTTGGTGGAAGTTCAGCGCTTTACGAACCGGTACACGGGAGCGCTCCGGATATCGCCGGGCAGGGCAAAGCTAATCCTCTGGCTACCATTCTCTCAATTGCCATGCTCCTTGAAATTACCTGCCGGAATGCGGAGGCGGCTGACAGGGTTAGAAGAGCTGTTGAGGCGGTTCTCAATGATAGCTATCGGACAGAAGATATCATGAGTGATGGAGGGAAACTCGTTTCGTGTTCCCGGATGGGTGATCTGGTTGCTGAAGCCGTGAGGAGTGGCTGAATTGGAGAGTATCCGTATCGGACTCCTGGGACTCGGCACGGTCGGGTGCGGGACAGTTGATATATTGCAGCGGAACCGTGAGGTTCTTCACGGACGACTGGGTACCACCATCGAGATCGTCAGGGCCGCCGATCTGGATCTGAAACGATCCAGGCCGGTAGAACTGCCCGGGGAGATTCTGACCAGGGACCCCTGGGAAGTCGTTAAGGATCCCGAAGTCCAGATCGTCGTAGAGCTCATTGGCGGTATTGAACCGGCCAGAAGCCTCATTCTCGAGGCATTCGATCAGGGAAAACACGTGGTCACCGCCAACAAGGCGCTCCTGTCGGCCCATTGGTCTGAACTGGCAGGCAAGGCCGACGAACGGGGCGTGTCTTTTGGATTCGAGGGCAGCGTGGGCGGAGGAATTCCGTTAATCCGGGCCATCAAACTGGGTCTCGTAGCCAACCGGATTCGTTCAGTTACCGGGATCATCAATGGGACATGCAACTATATCCTCACGAGAATGCACCGCGAGGCGAAAGCCTTTGAGGAGGTTCTGGAGGAGGCCCAGGCCCGGGGGTTTGCCGAGGCTGATCCCGCATTGGACGTAGAGGGTGTCGATGCAGCTCAGAAACTGGCGGTTCTCATCAATCTCTGTTTCAATGCTCCGGTATCCCATGAGGACATTCTCCACAGGGGGATCACCGAATTGACACCGGCGGACCTTGAGATGGCCGGGGAATTCGGTTTCAGGGTCAAGCTTCTTGCGTCCGCCACCCATGTCGGGGACAAGGTTGAGGCCTGGGTCAGCCCGGCGCTTGTCCCGGATTGGCATCCACTGGCCACGGTAGATGGGGTTTTCAACGCTGTTTACATCCAGGATGACAATGTGGGTCCATCGCTTTATTACGGGAGGGGAGCCGGGGATCTGCCCACCGGCAGCGCTGTCGTCTCGGATATTGTATCTTGCGCCAGGGACATTCTCTCAGGAGCCGTGGGGAGGGTTCCGGTGGGAGGCTTTCATCCGGATGTCGGCAAACCGGATCAGGTCATGCTTGGCAATGACACAGTGAGCGAGTTTTACGTCAGAATGGCCGCCGCGGACAGTCCCGGTGTCCTTTCGACTATTTCGGGCGTCCTGGGCAGGAACGGGATCAGCATCGCATCGGTCATTCAGAAAGGACGCGAACCTGTCCGCGGAGGAGGAGTGCCTATCGTTATGATCACCCACGAAGCATCGTATTCCCGAATGACGGCAGCCATCGAGGAGATCGACGCCCAGGATGTCGTACTCGGGGACAGCTTTCTGATGAGAATCTTCAGTGAACCGCAGGCTCCCTGAGGGAAGGGAACGATCCCGGGAAAAGCTGTAACCGCGGAGACACGAAGAAATGCGTTCGTCATTGCGAATCACGCCGTTGGCGTGATGAAGCAATCCCGGGTAACGGTAACGAGGTATGGATGTGTCGAGGTAACGGAGTAACGAAGTGGCGACCATGCGAAGTAAATCGCTCAGTCGCAAAGTCTCCAGGTCGCAAAGTCGTGACTCAGTAAGTTGGGATTGCCGCGTCGTTCCTGCGTCACTCCTCGCAATGACTGCGCTCTCTTTTGGACTTTGAACCTCAAACCTCGAACCTCAAACCTCAAACCTCAAACCTTAAACCTGGAACCTTGAACTGAATTAAGATGACCACCAACCGCAAACACATCATCCTGTTAGGTGACGGAATGTCGGACCGCCCGATCCCGGAGCTGGAAGGACGCACCCCGCTCGAGGCCGCTTCGACACCCAACATGGACAGGGTGGCGTCGGGAGGGATCGTTGGACTGTCCAGAACGATACCGGAAGGGATGGCGCTGGGAAGCGATGTGGCAAATCTCTCGGTCCTTGGATATGATCCGCAGGAGGTTTATTCAGGACGGTCGCCCATCGAGGCGGCTGGTATGGGTGTCGAGCTTGGTCCTGATGATGTCGCCTACCGATGCAACCTTGTAACTCTGGCTCACACCGGAAGTCCAGTCGTTGAAAGAACGGATCTGGGGCAGACCGGGATTATCCCGGATCTGGCCATGGTTGATTTTGCGGGCGGGCATCCGTCCGATGATGAGGCACACTCCCTTATGGGAAGCCTGAGAGATGAAATAGCCGGTGGAGGGATCGAGTTCCACACGGGAGTTTCCTACCGGCATCTTATGGTCTGGCGAAACGGCCTGGATGATCTGGCTGTAGAACCGCCCCACGACCTTACCGACCAGCCCATTTCGCGGGGGTGGCCGCGGGGGGAGGCAGCCGAACGGATCCTGGACATAATGAGCCGCTCAGTAAAGGTTTTTGCTGATCACGCGGTAAATAAGGAACGTAAAAAGACGGGCAGGAATCCCGTAAACTCGGTATGGCTATGGGGACAGGGAAAAAGACCCGGCATCTCTCTTTTCCTGGAAAGATACGGGCTGAACGGCGCCATGATCACTGCCGTTGATCTTTTACGCGGCCTTGGGAGATCACTGGGATTCGAGGTCATTGACGTCCCGGGCGCCACAGGGTACCTGGACACAAACTACGAGGGGAAGGCGGCCGCGGCATTAGACGCTCTTGGCCGTGTGGACCTGGTGTATCTGCACGTGGAGGCTCCGGATGAAGCGGGCCACGGCGGATCTCTCGAGGACAAGTTGAAAGCCATCGAGGATTTCGATGGAAAGGTCGTGGGTCCTGTCCTGGATGGGATCCCATCCCTGGGACCGTTCCGGTTGCTTGTCATGCCGGATCACGCCACTCCACTGGAGATCAAAACGCACTCGGGTGAGCCGGTCCCCTTCGCTGCCCTGGACTCGGAGTATGGGGGGAGCGGATCCGGTGGGACCTATTGTGAAAAGACTGCCCGAAGTTCAGGTCTGTTAATCGAAAGGGGACATGAGCTCATGGGGATGTTTATCGATGGAACGTTGTGGAGCGGCTGAAAGACCTTTAACACAGAGATCACAGAGGCACCGACAGAGGTGCTTCCACAGAGGAAATTCAGGGTTCTGGGTCTAGAGTCTAGAGTTCAGAAAAACTGAACAAAATAAGCATAAAGAAAGGCTTTTAAGGCTAACAAGAGTGCGGTAGATACAAGGCCAGAGGGTTGAGGAACACCGGCCTGTCTTCCGAAGCTTCAGCGAAGGAGGAAGGCGTATAGTCGCGACTTCGATTTTGGATTTTGGATGTTGGATTTTGGATTCAACAAACCCGGGCTCGGGCTCGTTCACGGGCACGTTCACGGGATTTAACCTTGAACCTTGAACCTTGAACCGCAGAGCAGAGGGGCACAAACAATGGCACTGGTAGTTCAGAAATTCGGCGGAACGTCGGTCGGAGATATCGACAAGATCAGGCACGTCGCGTCCCTGGCCAGGAAGTGCAAGGAAGTTGGAAACGACGTGGTTGTCGTCGTTTCAGCCATGGCCGGAGAGACCAACAAGCTGGTGGACCTGTGCACCACGATGATGGAGCGCCCGGATCCCCGGGAGTATGACGTTGTGGTGTCCACCGGCGAGCAGGTAACCATCGGTCTTTTAGCCATGGCGTTAAAAACCATGGGAGTGGAGGCCATCTCCCTCCTGGGATCTCAGATCGCAATTCATACGGACGACGTTTATACAAAGGCCAGGATTCAGAAAATTGACATCGAAAAAATCATGAAACACCTGAAGGAAGACCGGATTGTCATCGTGCCGGGTTTCCAGGGCATCGACACCCTTGGCAACATCACAACTCTGGGCCGGGGAGGATCGGACACTTCCGCTGTGGCTGTCGCCGCGGCCCTCAAGGCGGATGCCTGCGAGATCTACACTGATGTTGAAGGGATTTACACCACCGATCCGAACATGGTTGTCGATGCCCGAAAGATAGACCGTATCTCTTATGACGAGATTCTGGAGATGGCGAGCCAGGGTGCCAAAGTCCTTCAGATACGCTCCGTTGAGTTCGCCAAGAAGTACAATGTTCCATTACACGTGCGCTCCACTTTCACCGAGGCGGAGGGCACCTGGGTAACAAAGGAGGACAAGGGCATGGAAAAGGTAGTGGTTTCCGGGGTAACCTGCGATAAGAACGAGGCAAAGGTGTCCATACTCCGGGTGCCTGACAAGCCTGGCATTGCGGCCAGGATCTTTGGCTCCATCGCAGAGGCCAACATCAACGTGGATATGATCATTCAGAATATCAGCATTGACGGTTTCACTGACATGACCTTCACGGTGCCCCGTATCGACCTGGCCCAGGCCATGGACATCGTGAACGAGGTCTGTGAAGAGATCGGAGCGAAAGACGTGGTCACAGAGGACAAAGTAGCCAAGGTCGCTGTTATCGGAACGGGGATGCGCAGTCACTCCGGTGTCGCTTCCAAGATGTTCAAGGCCCTTTCCGATGAAGGGATCAACATCATGATGATCAGCACATCGGAGATCAAGGTATCCTGTGTTGTAGAGAAAAAATATGCTGAGTTGGCGGTACGGGTTCTTCATGAGGCATTCGATCTGGGAACGGAAACCGTCTAAATAAAATTCAGTTTTTTTTAACGGAAACGAGGTAGCTCGCCATGGCCGGAAAAGAGAAGAGAAAAGTCGATATTTACGATACGACACTGAGGGATGGAACACAGGCAGAGGAGGTCAGCCTGCAGATGCGGGACAAGATCTCCATTACCCACAAGCTGGACGAACTCGGGATCGATTACATCGAGGGAGGCTGGCCAGGTTCCAATCCCAAAGACATGGAGTTCTTCGAAGCCGCCAAGAATCTGAAGCTTGACAACTCCCGCATTACAGCGTTCGGGTCAACTCGGCGGAAGGGAATCAAGGCGGCGGATGATCCTCAGATCGCTGCTCTTCTCAAGGCTTCGGATGTCGTCACCATTTTCGGCAAGAGCTGGCATCTTCATGTCAAGGAGGCGTTAAGGACGACCCTCGAGGAAAACCTGGAGATGATCCATGATTCGGTGTCCTACCTCAAGGCCAACTCCGACATTGTCTTCTACGATGCCGAGCATTTTTTCGACGGATACAAGGACAACCCCGGGTACGCCATAGACACACTCAAGGCGGCCAATGACGCCGGTGCGAACTGTCTCGTTCTATGTGACACCAACGGCGGCACCCTTCCGGGAGAGATCGTCAGTATCGTTGAGGATGTCCAGAAGCAGCTGCCTTCAGCACCTTTGGGTGCCCACATGCATAACGATTCCGAGTGCGCGGTGGCCAACACTCTGGTTCTCCTCAGGATGGGCGGCGTCCATGTCCAGGGAACCATCAACGGCTGGGGTGAGAGATGCGGTAATGCCAACCTGTGTTCCATCATCCCCGCTCTGGATCTGAAGATGGGTTTTGAAACCAGTATTGGTAAACAAAAGCTTCTCCGGTTAAGGGAGATATCACGCACCATCTCCGAATACGCCAACATGACTCCCGATTCCCATCAACCCTATGTTGGGCGCAGCGCCTTCGCTCACAAGGGGGGGGTCCATGTCTCGGCCATGCAGAGAAACAAGCAGACCTACGAGCATATCGAACCGGAACTCGTCGGAAACAGGACCCGGGTCCTGCTTTCCGACCTGTCGGGGAGAAGCAACGTGATCTTCAAAGCGCAGGAATTCGGCGTGGAACTGGACGATAAAGATCCGGCCATCGCCGAGGTTCTGGAACAGATAAAAGATCTGGAAAACAAAGGATTTCTTTACGAATCGGCCGAAGCTTCATTTGAACTTCTGCTCAAGAAAGCGCTGGGTAAGCACAGAAGGTTCTTTTCTCTCAAGGGATTCAGGGTAATTGACGAAAAACGGGAGTGGGATCGACCACCGCTCTCTGAAGCAACCATCATGGTCGACGTCGAGGGAAGCATCGAACACACGGCAGCTATAGGTCAGGGTCCGGTGGATGCCATGAACGCCGCTCTTCGCAAAGCACTGACGAAGTTCTATCCTGTTCTTGAGGAAGTTCGCCTCCTTGATTACAAGGTGCGGATTCTCCCGGAGGACAAGGGAACGGCCGCTGTGACCAGGGTTATTATCGAGTCGGGAGACGGCAGCAGTAAATGGTCCACAGTCGGGGTTTCCGAAAATATCCTCGAAGCATCGTGAAGCATCGTGGCAGGCACTGGTCGACTCCATTGAGTACAAGCTCCTGCGGGAGGAGGAGAGCGGAACTTTGGTGAATAGTAGACAGTAGAATAGCTATTGAGCAGAGGGCTGCACCGAAAAGAATCCTCTCCCCTGGCGGCCATTCGACAGGCTCATGGTCCCGAGCAGAGTCGAGGGAGAGAGGACAGAGGTGGGGGTGAAAGGGTTTAACGTTCCTCTTTGCCTGTCCTGAGCAAGCGGAGCGCGTCGAAGGGCTCCGAACGTCTCTTTTCAGTTGGATCTCAATGATTAGTACATCCGCGCTGTCATTGCGAGGAGTCATGCCTGCGGCGTGACGACGTGGCAATCTCGCGGACAGGGTCTTTCCTGTTCCTGATTCCCTGGAATTATCAGGGGGGTTGTGAATAACTTCCCAATCCCTGAATTCTTTTGACGGGGTGGACCAGATAATTTATTATGCAATAAGGAGCGTTTCGAAGATAATTTTCCGAAAAAAACCGGCTGACGATTTGTGAACAAATGAACACTTTGGAGGGGTAGTTATGCCAACGGATGAGGAAAAGCAGGCTGCTGAAAAAGAGGGGGTGTGGAAGGTGCCCCTCTGGCGAAATCCCTTGACCTATCTGGGAATCTTGATGGCCACGATAGCCGGGCTATTGATGATTCTTCTGATGATCATCGACATGATAAGGGGATTGCAATCCCCTTATCTGGGGGTGCTCGTATTTTTTATTCTGCCTGTGTTTTTCATGGCTGGATTTGTGCTCATTGGATGGGGTGTCTGGGATGAGCACAGGAGGAGACGCAGGGAGGCCATAGTAGAACTGCCCAGGTTCCCTGTTCTGGACCTGAATATTCCCGGGCACATGGTCCGGTTCCTTGTATTCATGGGCGGAGCCGTTGTAGCGGCCCTGGTCCTGACAGTGCTGGCATACGAAGCCTATCACTTCACGGAATCGCTGACCTTCTGCGGAGAACTGTGCCATACAGTCATGGAGCCTCAGGCAAAGGCCTCTCAGAACTCCCCCCACGCGAGGGTGACGTGCGCCGGGTGCCATGTCGGCCCTGGTGCGGGCTGGTACGTAAAATCAAAACTTTCAGGAGCCCGTCAGGTCGTGGCTGTTCTCCTCAAGACCTACCCTAAACCGATCCCGCCTGCGATACAGCACCTTAGGCCGGCGCGGGAGACATGCGAAGGGTGTCACTGGCCCGAAAAATTCTACGGAAGCAAACTGAAGGTGAGGACCCACTTCGGTTACGATGAGAAAAACACCCCCCACGATGTGTCGATGCTCGTAAAGATCGGCGGCGGTGAAAGTGTCGGCGACAGTGAGGGCAGCGGGATTCACTGGCACATGCTTTCCGAGAAGGAGGTGACGTTCAAAGCCGCGGATCCCGGGCTCCAGGTCATACCGGTAGTCTGGGAGAAAAACGAGGACGGTACGGTCACGGAGTACCGCCTCGAGGGGTATGAGGAACAGGGCTCCCCGGAGGATCGCGGGAGCGACGGCGAAATAAGAGTCGTGGATTGCGTCGTCTGCCATAACCGTCCCACACATATTTTTCTGTCGCCTCAGAAGAGCATGGACAAGGCCCTGGTTGAGGAGGCCATCGACGACACGCTGCCCTTTATCAAGAGAAAGGGAGTTGAGGTCCTGGTCGAGGAGTACGTGACCAAAGGGGAGGCCTTCGACAGGATCAGCGAGGAAATATGGGGATTCTACAGGGAAAACTACCCTGATCTGGCCAATGACAGGGCTGCTGATATTGTGCAGGCGGTGGAGGTCATTCAGGAGATCTACGACATGAACTTCTTCCCTTCCATGAATGTGTCGTGGAAAGAGTATCCGGATAATATAGGACATCGGGACTTTCCCGGATGTTTCCGCTGCCATGACGGCAGGCACGTCAGCGAGGATGGAAAGGTGATCAGAAGGGAGTGCGAAACCTGTCACACCATGCCGGAGAGTGGACCGAGCAAACACTGGGCGGAAGGGTTTCCCGAGGGACAGGAGTGGGAGACGTGGCACCCGTGGGATCTGAAGTATCAGCATGCCGCGATGAACTGCAGCCGGTGCCACAGTGGAGGACTGCCCCCCTCAAGGGACTGCGCCACCTGTCATGAGGAGAAGGGTGTCGCAAAGTACAATGAGGACTCCGGCATGGGAGATTTCCAGTGCGGCGACTGCCATCTGAATCTGCAGAAAGTCCAGCCCATTGTAGAGTGCACGGACTGTCATGACGATATCACCGGTCTTCACGTTGAGATTGAGGACCACATCGACGCAGGATGCCTGACATGCCACAAGGAACATCTCTGGGTGGTTGACAGCCGCGATATCTGTTACGAATGTCATGACGACAAGGAGGATCACAATCCCGGCAATCTATGCTCCGACTGCCACGATTTCATCTGATGTCTGACGATCAGAAAGATCTGAAAACAAGGGTTGAAGAACTCTCAAGTGAAGTCGCATCGCTGTCCGGCAGGGTCGACAGCCTGGAAAAACTTTTTCAGGAATCTCCCGTTGCCGCCAGGGAAAGAAGACCGGATCTATCAGAACCGTCTGAAAAGGCGGCCGGACCGAAAGCTGAACGGCTGACGACGGGCGGCGTGGCAGCCCTCTTTTCCCGCTTTACGGCAATCAGCATTATCCTTCTTTTCGCTCTCGTCCTGAGGACGGTGACGGACAGTGGGATGATAAACCTCACCATCGGCTCCATTCTCGGACTCGTCTACGCGTCTCTCCTCGAGGGCACAGGGTGGATCATGTACAGGCGCTTCCATCCCTTTGCCCCGATCTTCAGTATCAGTGGGGGCCTGCTGCTTTTTGCCGTTGTTCTTGAGACGCAATCCAGCTTCGGTTCCATCTCCTCGGTCACCGCCTATGCGATGCTGATCGTCGGTGCCGGGGGAATGGCAGTCATGAGCCACATGCAGCGGGCGGCGATCCCGGTCATCGCCGGGACCGTGGGCATCATTGCCGCGGGGTTGCCCATCGATTTTCCCGATCCGAACTTCCTTTATCTTGCCGTCTTTCTCCTCGCGGTGAACGTCATGGCTTTCACCGCCGTGAAACTGCCCAGGTGCTGGTGGCTGAGGATCCTCACGTTTTTTGTAACGGCTTTTGTCTATCTGGCCTGGTATTACAAGATCTTCATTTATTACGGGAGCGGCGGGACTCTGGAGGGTATCCATTCCAGCGGGTGGTTCATCCCCTCTCTGACGGTGATGTCTGCTTTCTATGTCGGGTTCGCGTTTTTCAGGATCCCGAGGTCCAGAGATACCATAATAACCCGGTTTGATGCCGTCCTGCCCACACTGACGGCGGCCTGGGCCTATCTTCTGGCAAGGTTATATCTGCCCTCTGAGATGACAGTTCTGGTGGCAGTGGGAGCCTTCGGAACGTTCATAGCTGTTTTTTTCCTGGGAATGGCTTTTTTCATCGTCAGGCAACGGGAGGAAGGCGCGTCGGGAATCAACACCCTGGTTTTCCCAGCCGCGTTTCTTCTGGCCATCTCCTTCCGGGACCTGTCCGGTGAATCGGTTGTTGCCCTTGCGGTTCTCTCTCTGGCAGCATACGG
>QIEJ01000111.1 GCA_003228585.1 Pseudomonadota bacterium | reverse complement strand
CCTTGGATGGCTGCTGAACGCATTTCCCACAGAACCGCGACAGATTGCAAGGATCAACATCAGTCTGGTTTTCCCAGAGCTCGACAGAAGACAGGTTCATAACATGGTGCGACAGAACATGTTCGAGACGGGCAAGGCATTTACGGAATTAGGATATATCTGGTCCATGAATGAAAGAAAAATGAATCGACTGATCGACAATGCAGGCAGCATATCCGTTTACGATGATGCTGTAAAAGAGGGGAGGGGCCTCATCGCCCTTCCTCCGCATCTGGGTTCCTGGGAGTTTTTGTCTCATTATTATGCCCAACTTGCCCCATCAACCTGTCTTTATCGCCCTTTGAGAATGCCGAAGATGCATAAGTTTGTCCTCGAGGGCAGGCAGAGGATGGGAGCCATAATGGTACCCACCACCCCCGCCGGGATCAAGGCCCTGTACAGGACGCTGGCGCACAGCGGCAATGTGGGTATATTGCCGGACCAGGACCCGGGCGATGAGGCTGGTGTTTTCGCGCCCTTTTTCGGGATACCCGCAAACACCATGACCCTTGTTTCCCGCCTGGCCAGAAAGAACAGGACACCTGTGGTTGTGGCCTGTGCCCAAAGGCTGCCCAGGGGCAGGGGATATCATATCCATGCCCGGAGGGTATCCGAGGGGATCTACAGCGAGGACGAGGTTGAGGCCGCCAGTGCAATGAACGAAAGCCTCGAAATGCTGATCAGACAGATGCCTGAGCAGTACCTTTGGAGTTACAAACGGTTTAAACGCAGACCGGACGGCAGCGCGCCGGAATACTACTCCAGCGATAAGATGAAAAGTGTTTGACTCAAGCATCTTTAGATAACATATTCAACATGCAAAAAAGCCCTGTTTGTATCAGAATGGGTTATTTAAGGCCTTACGGGGGAGTGGCGGAATCAGGTAGACGCACGGGACTTAAAATCCCGGGACGGTAACGTCGTGAGGGTTCGATTCCCTCCTTCCCCACCATCTTTTTTACTGTTTTAAGAGTGCGGTAATTTAAACTTTGACTGCGGACGTCTCTGCGGTTATTGCTTTTCCCGGGATTGCTTCATCACGATGACGGCGTGATTCGCAATGACAAGCGTTACACTCTGCCCCCTGGGTCCTGTCCTCTGATCTCCGACCACTGATCAACCCCAGACCCTGAATATCTGCAGTTCCTGCCCGAATTACAAAAATTGTCAGTTTGTTGCACCTGTTTGTGTGCAACAAACTGACAATTTGTGCATAAATCCATTACACAAACCCGTGATAAAACCTGAAATATTCCAGACTGTTCGTTTCCTAAACACAAAATACCATGATTTATTAATGGGTTAGGGGATCGCCAGGCAATTTTAAAAAAAAGAGGTCCATCTTCCTCAGGTTTTGGCACAAACCTTGTTACCTAACCCACCGAGTTTCCAAATATCCGCTTTCCTTTGCCAACGAGGTTTTTTGTGGAAAACGCTCAAATAACGTGCCTGTCCCCTGTGATTCCAGAGAGCCCATCCAACTCCTCAAAGCGGTCTACGGACAGGTGACGGCATGAATGGCTGGTGCGCGCCTGTTCGAGAATTCAACGCCCGGCTTCAGGATCTCATAGTCACTTCGGAAAAAGAATTCACTCAAATTGGGAAAAACCTGGAGAACTTTTCGAGCAGATCCGAGGAGATCTCGCAGTTGTCCCTTTCCGCCGCCAAAATCATGGCTGGAGACGAGATCAAGGGGTCCGTCAGGATGATCAGGGAGATGGTTGATCAGCTTGACCGGTTACTCATCGATGTCGATGAAGGCGCCCGGAACAACCTCAAATCCCTCGGCAACATCAACGAACACATGAAACGGGTCAAGGGAGATCTCGAGTCACTGAAGGAAACGGCGAAAACATTGAGGATGCTTGGTTTGACCACCAAGGTTCACAGCGCGAAAGCGGGAAGCGATGTCGACACGTTCATGGCGCTGGGGCAGGATATTTCAGGGCTTTCGGAAGTCATATCGTCCAAATCCTCCGAGATCTTATCCCGGATCTGGAGCCTTATTGATCTGGTGGGGAAGATCCACGACAACGTCAGGGGATTGAGGGAACGGCAGCGGCAGCAGGCTGCCCTTGTCGTCAACGGTGCAGTTAAGGTTCTTGATTCCCTGGAAAAGCTGATTTCAAGATCAACAAACGAGGCCGAGAAGATAGCAGAATGGTCTCGTCAGATCAGTTCGAACATCGAAGACGTGGTTATGGCTATTCAATACCAGGATATCACGAGCCAGGCCCTGGAGGCGGTTCGAAAGGAAATGGACGGGATCCGTGATCTGTCAGGCGGAGAAGAGGAGGAGGGTGAGGTCCATTCCACCAGGCGGGCGATGGACCGGATCGTTGCCGCGAGGAAGAGCGCCCTTCAATCGTCAATTGTCCGGGAGTCGGGGACCAGGCTCAGGGATTCCATTTCACAGGTCATGGGCAATCTGAAGGACATTTCCGGCAATGTTGGTGAAATGGCCGAAGTTACCTCGAAGATCAGCCATGAAAGCTCTCTTTTTCTCAGGGAACTGGGGAAGAGCGTATCCTCCGTGACGGCCTACCTGTCGGAAGTCGTTGAATCGAGCAGGGAGATGTCCAATATCATGAGATCTCTGGACGGGTCCGTTGAGGAAATGAGCCGGTTCATGGAGGAAATCCAGGGGATCAGCAGCGAGATCGAACTCATAGCCCTCAACGCGAGAATAAGAGCAGCCCAGACTCAGGGCGAGGGGGCCGGCATGGGTGTCATCGCAGGCTCTATTCAGTTGACGGCAAAGGAAGCGAACAATTACCGGGAATCTCTTCTGATGAAACTGGAAAACATTGCCAGGACGGCGGACAGTCTGAAAGAAAGAATCGAGATGGCGACAGAGGGAGAGGAGAAAGAGCTTGATCACATGGTTCGCGAGTTGGGCATGCTGCTCGATGCCCTGCGGTACATGCAGGAAAAGGTTGTGAGGATTCTCCAGAAGGTCGATTCCTACGGCAGGGATCTTCTGGAAAGCATAACAGATACGATAAAAGGAGTCTCTGTCCACACACTCGCTGACCGGTCCGTAAACAGCATGACAAAGGAACTGGAGAAGATCGCCAGCGGCATTCTGAAAGGCGTTCCCGAGACATACCTGACGCAGATAGGCGGTCCCCATTTCCCTTTGCAGGTTACAGGCCTGAACATCTCGGAACAGGTTCGTTTTTTACGGGAACTGCACCTGGAGGGGACGGAAAAGGACGTGGATGAAACGGTTCCGGAAAAAGAGATGAGCGGTGGAGTCGAAATATTTTAGCAGAAAGGCGGACAGGACGACATGCGGATAAGGAAGAAATCGGGTAGAGACAGGACGGTCCTGTCGGTTTCAGGCAATCTGGACATTTACCATTCCCAAGAGTTGAGGAAGGCTCTGATCAAGGCCCTGGATGACGCGCCCAGAACGGAGATCGCCATCGGTGAAGTATCCAGGGTCGATCTGTCCTTCCTCCAGATCCTCTGTTCAGCCGACAGAACGGCGAAAATCAAGAAAAAGGAACTGGTTATCGCACAGGACAGCCTGCCGGGTCCCATTGTGGCGCTTTGTCGCCAAACCGGATTCGACAGGGATGAATTTTTCAACCGTTACTGTTTGACTGACCCTTGACGCGGCACAGGACCGGGAGGCCTGGAATGGGCAAGAAGATAATGACAGTCGACGACTCGGCCAGCGTTCGGATGATGGTGGAGTTCACTATGAAAGCGGCCGGTTACGAGGTCCTGGAAGCCGTAGACGGTCAGGAGGCGCTGGAGAAGCTCGATGGTGAAGATGTCCAGTTGGTGATAGTGGACGTGAACATGCCGAGGATGGATGGAATTGAGCTCGTCTCCAGACTCAGGGCCCATCCCCGATACCGGTTCACACCCATTCTCATGCTAACAACGGAATCCCAGGAATCCAGGAAAAAAGAGGGAAAAGACGCGGGAGCAACCGGCTGGATCATCAAACCTTTCAATCCTCAACAGCTCCTGGACGTTGTCAAAAAGGTTCTGGGTTAACGTCATGGACGATATGTACAGGACTCTGACCATGACGTTCCGCGAGGAAGCGGCGGATCTTCTGGAGGAGCTCGAGGCCGCCCTCCTGGAGCTGGAAGCCACCCCTGGTGAGATCGATCTCGTGGACCGCGTGTTCAGGGCCCTGCACACCCTGAAAGGAAACGGCTCGATGTTCGGGTTCGAGGAGATATCCATCTTCACCCACGACATTGAATCGGTCTACGATGCCGTGCGGGGCGGTTATCTCCCCGTCACGAAAAAGCTCATCGAGCTGACCTTTTCGGCCAGGGACATCATCATGGCCATGTTGGAAGAACCCGGCAAAGTGCCGGAGGACGTTCTGAAGTCATCCAGAACCCTGGCGGATGCCTTCAGCTCCATGGCAAGGGAGGCCGGGAGAGAGTCCGGCGAGGACGGTGAAGAGGGGATTGATCGTGAATCGGAAATTCCGGAGCGCCGCTTACGAACTTACCGAATCCGTTTTCGCCCCGATCCCGGCATTCTCAGAACCGGGACCAACCTTCCGGCTCTCATCAGCGAACTGAGAGGAATGGGGGAAAGCAGGACGGTAGCCTACCTGAAAAACATTCCGCCCCTTGAGGATTATGATCCTGAATCCTGTTACGTCAGCTGGGACATCATTCTCTCCTCGGACAGAAAACCGGAAGAGATCCGGGATGTTTTCATGTTCGTGGAGGACAGGTCCAGTTTTTCCGTCGATCATATTGACGAAGGTCTCGAGGATGAGGAGGAGAAAAGACTGGGTGAGATACTGGTGGAACGCGGAGAACTGACCCGGGGCGATCTGGAAAATGTCCTTTCCGAGAGGAAGCACCTGGGCGAGGATCTACTCGCCAGGAACCTCGTGGATGAGGAGGTTGTGCAGACCTCCCTGCTAGAGCAGGAGGTCATACGGGAGACAAGGCAAAAAAGGCAGAAGGAGGAAGCCCTGTCCAGCATCCGGGTGGCCTCGGATAAACTTGACGGGATCGTCAACCTCGTAGGAGAACTGGTCACCGTTCAGTCTCAGCTATCCCAGGCGGCTGACGACAGAGAGGATCCGGAACTGGCATCCATAGCCGAGAGGGTCGAGCGGCTGACATCCGAACTGCGCGACAACGCTTTTGCCGTGCGGATGGTTCCATTCGGGACGACCTTCGGTCGTTTCAGAAGGCTTGTCCGTGATCTGGCTTCAGAGATGGGCAAGGACGTGCAGTTCGTCACGGAAGGCGGAGAGACCGAACTTGATAAAACTGTTATCGAAAAGCTCACCGATCCCATCGTCCACCTGATCCGCAACTGCATCGACCATGGCATTGAAGAGCCGGGCCATAGGGAAAAACAGGGGAAGCCGCCTCAAGGAAAGATCCTGTTGGAAGCTGTCCATTCCGGAACGAACGTCCTGATAAAGGTTGTTGATGACGGAAGAGGGATCGATGAAGAGGATATCCGGAGAAGAGCGGAACTCAAGGGGCTCATCCCGCCCGGTTCCAGGCTCTCCCGTGAAGAACTTTTCACCCTTCTTTCAACTCCCGGTTTTTCCACTGCAAAGGAGGTCACATCGGTCTCCGGACGCGGCGTCGGGCTGGATGTTGTGAAAAGATCCATCGAATCGTTGAGGGGTTCCATCGATCTGGCCGGCAATCCCGGTGGAGGGACAAATATCACCATTCGGCTGCCGTTGACGATGGCCATTATCGAGGGCCTCCTGGTCCGGATCGCCAGAGAGAGATACATAGTTCCCCTTTCTGAAGTCGAAGAATGCGTGGAGCTTGCACGGGAGGAGCGCAAAGGGAAAAACCGCGGCCGACACCTGGCCAGCGTTCGTGGAGAACTCGTTCCCTACGTCCGTCTCCGGGAATGGTTCGACATCGATATGGATCCCCCGCCCATCGAACAGATCGTCCTTACAAAGAACTCGGGCAACAGGGTGGGCTTCGTGGTGGACCAGGTCATCGGTGAGCAGCAGACTGTGATCAAATCCCTCGGCAGGATGTACCGTGAGACTGAAGGTGTTTCAGGGGCAACCATCCTGGGTGACGGGTCGGTTGCACTCATCCTGGACATCCCGCAGTTGGTGCATATTGCCGAGAGGCTTGAGGGTTGATGACTTCGTAAAAAGTCATCAACGTAGTTGGCTGTGTAACGGAAAAGACTGACTGAAACGAAAGAGAGGGAAGATTATGAAAAGGAACTTCGTGTCAATGATCGTGATCGTTGCCTTTGTGGCCATGTTCAGCGGGACCGCGCTCGCCGCGGAGAAGGCGCCCGGAAAGGTTATGGAACTGGCAAAATCCACACTTGCCGACATGGGAAGAGATCCGGTGATCGTGGAGGCCGTCAAGGCTGAAAACGCCAGGGGGAAGACTCTGGCCGCCATCAGGGAAATGGATGAAAAGTGGAAAACCACACCGGGAATAGCCGATTTCATGCAGACCATGATGGACTCGAAGTGCGGCAGGTACCTGATAGGGATCCAGGACAAAAACCCCTATTTCGCTGAGATCTTCGTGATGGACAATCAGGGCGCCAACGTCTGTTTGTCGGATAAAACAAGCGATTACTGGCAGGGAGACGAGGCCAAATTCAAGAACTCATTTGCGGGTGGAAAGGGCGCCGTTTTCGTTGACGATGTCGAGTTCGACGACAGCACTCAGTCCTATATCTCCCAGGTCTCGGTACCGGTATTTGACGGCAACAGGGCCATCGGAGCCATTACCTTCGGCATCGATGTAGACAAACTGTAGCCGCCACTTTCAAAAGGATGTGAACATGTTCAGATTCAGGGATCTTAAGATCGGGAACAAGCTTCTCATGAGCTTTCTGGTCATGATTGCCCTGGTGATGTTTGTCGGCCTCACCGGGTACATGAGCACGCGGACAATCAACTCCAAACTCAATGACATCACCACCCTCGTTCTTCCCGGTGTCGACAACCTCCTTCAGGCCGACAGGGATCTTTACCAGCTGCTGACGGCGGAACGTTCCATGATCTTTTCCAATGTCCAGTCGGAGACATTCGATCAGCTGCGCAGGGAATATGAAGAGAATCTGGAGCAGTCGGAAGCGAGGTTCAAGAAGTTCAAGGAGCTCAACACCGTGAAAGAAGCCGAACCATTTATTCAGAAGTACGAGGAAGCCAGGAATGAATGGATGAACCTGTCACGCAAAGTCGTTGACGGAAGAGCTTCGGATACCAGGGCCGGCAGGCGCCTTGCTATCGATCTTTCTCTGGGTGAGGCTAAATCGAGGTTCGACGAGATGAGGGGTTATCTGGATGAGATTACGGAGGTTGTCCTCAAACATGCCCACGGGGAAAATGCCGCCTCCAGGGCAATTTACGGACAGACCACCGTCACACTGACGGTAATCACCCTCATCGGGATAGTCACAGGCTTTTTTCTTTCCTGGCTCATCAGCATGGGGATAACCAGGCCTGTTGGAAAGCTGCTGAAGGCGGTTGAGGAGATGCGGCACGGCAACCTCGAATACGATATCGAGGTGACGTCACAGGATGAAATCGGGCAGCTTCTCGAGGCGGTGAAGGAGATGATGAAAATCCTCGGTGATGTCGTCAGCGAAGTCCGGGTCGCCGCTGAAAACGTGGCGGAGGCCAGCCAGGTCATGAGCTCGAGCACCGAGCAGATGTCCCAGGGCGCCACCGAACAGGCCTCTGGTGCCGAGGAGGCCTCCTCCTCGATGGAGGAAATGAGCTCCAACATCAGACAGAATGACGACAACGCCCACCAGACGGAGAAGATAGCGGTCAAAGCCGCTCAGGATGCCATTGAAGGAGG
>QIEJ01000217.1 GCA_003228585.1 Pseudomonadota bacterium | reverse complement strand
GGCTTCCTCAGCCAGGAGAAACCTTTCTGCTCGAGGATTTTCTTTCCCTCCCCTGCCGGAGACAGCCCGGCCTCCTCCATATCGGCATCTACCATGATCCGGACCAGTTCCTCGAATTTGACCCTGGGAGACCAGCCCAGCACCCGTTTCGCTTTGGATGAGTCGCCGGTGAGGATGTCCACCTCGGTAGGCCTGAAGTATCTCGGGTCGATCTCAACGTGCTTTTCGTAATCCAACCCCGCATAGGAAAATGACTCGGTGAGAAATTCCTCCACAGAATAGGTGCTGCCCGTGGCGATGACAAAATCATCAGGATTTTCCTCCTGCAGCATCATCCACATGGCCTCTACATAGTCCGGCGCGAAGCCCCAGTCTCTCCTGGCTTTAAGATTCCCCAGATAGAGCTTCTCCTGTCTTTTGGCAAGGATGCCTGCGATGGCCCGTGTGATCTTCCTGGTTACGAAGGTTTCGCCCCGCCGAGGGCTTTCATGATTGAAGAGGATACCGCTGCAGGCGAACAGGTTGTATGCTTCACGGTAGTTCACCGTCATCCAGTGTGAATAGATCTTTGCCGCAGCGTAGGAGCTCCTTGGGTAAAATGGTGTGTTCTCTCCCTGGGGAGGAGGAGAACTCCCGAACATCTCGCTGCTGGACGCCTGGTAGAATCTGGTCTTTATCCCGGATCTTCTCACCGCCTCGAGGAGCCTTATCGTGCCTAACCCGGTGACGTCCCCGGTGTACTCGGGGATGTCAAAGCTCACCCTGACATGACTCTGGGCTCCGAGATGATAGATCTCATCCGGCTTGATGTTGTGGATAATGTTGTAGATCTGGCTGGAATCAGCCAGATCGCCATAGTGCAGGAAGAACCTGACGTTTCCAACGTGGGGATCCATATAGAGATGATCGACCCGGGATGTGTTGAAGGTGCTTGCCCTGCGAATGATCCCATGCACCTCATAGCCCTTGTCCAGTAAAAACTCCGCAAGGTAGGACCCATCCTGGCCGGTGATTCCCGTTATCAGAGCTCTTTTCAACTATCTCTCCCCTCATCTGAATTAATGGCTATACTTATCACAAACGATAGAGATAAATGAAGGATTTTGTGGTTTTAATTCAAAGACTTGTGCTGTTGGTGAGAAGCTGCACCATCGACAGGTGTCCATCCTGTGCATTTTACAGGCTGCTTCGCCCGTTTATTCAAGCGGATTCGTCTCCACGCGCATTGCGGGAACCGACGGGGTCTCCCTGGAGATTCACAAATGGGCTGAGGTGCTGACCAGGTTCGGTTTCAACTGTTTCTACTTCGCGGGAGAGCTGGACCGGCCCATGGATATCTCTCTCCTGGTGGAAGAGGCCCACTTTGAACATCCGGACATTCACTCTATCAATCAGGATATATTTGGTAAGCGCCAGAGAAGCCGGGGAACCTCCGACCGCATTCAGGAGATCAAGGATCATCTCAAAACTTACCTGTACCATTTCAGGGATCGTTATTCTATTGATCTGATCATCCCCGAAAACGCTCTTGCCATCCCCATGAATATCCCCCTGGCCCTGGCGCTGACGGAGTTCATCGCCGAGACCGCGATCCCCACCATCGCGCATCATCACGATTTTGCATGGGAGAGGAACCGTTTTCTCGTCAACGCCTGTCAGGACTATATCAACATGGCCTTCCCGCCTCCACCCCAGGAAAAATATTGAGTTCTCCCTCGAGGTCATTCACGCTTTCAGGAAAATGAAGGTCAAGGCTCGGCTGCTCCTGTCCGGATCGTACGACCCTCACGAGGAGAGCACACTGAATTACTATGAAAAATTAAAGGGATTGGCCAGAAAACTTGATGTAAATGATGATGTTATTGTCATGGCCGATCTTCTTCTGAATGAAAGCAGCGAACCTTCCACCGAACCGATCACCATTCACGAGCTTTACCTGATTGCGGACGTAATGCTCCTGCCAAGCCTGCAGGAGGGGTTCGGCATCCCCCTTCTCGAAGCCGGCATGTTTAAACTACCCATCGTCTGTTCCGACATCGCGCCGTTCAGAGAAGTGAGCAGTGGGGAGGTATGTTTCTTTTCTTTCGAGGATTCTGCCGAGGATGTCGCTCAGATGATAATGGGCCTGGTAAACAGATCACCTGCCAATCGGATGTACAGGCACATCATCCGGAACTTCCTCTGGAAAAACATCTACAGACAGAAGATCGAACCGTTGTTTGAACAGATTATGAAGTCCTCGCGATGACCTGCATGGCATACGCCTGTCATCGCGAATCACGTCGTTGGCGTGATGAAGCGATCCCGGGAAGCTGAGACTGCTTCCGACTTCGCTCCCTCGGAGCTTCGACGGACAGGTCGGTCACCAGGCCCCTCGCGGTGACAGGCGCTTTATTCTGGAATCTGAAATTTGGAATTTGGAACCTGCTGCTTAAATCTCCCTGTTATCCACTACTCTGTCAGCCTTTCCCTGGAACCTTTCCAGGGTCTTCGGTTCCACGAGTTTGACCCCGACTCCCAGCCCAAGCGCGCTGCGAAGGGCTTCCCTTACCGTGTCGAGGAGTTCTCTCTGCTTTTTCATCTCATCGAAAAAGAGGTTCTCGTGGACTTCCACGAGGACCTCCATGGTATCGAGGGCTCCATCCCTGCCCAGAACGATCTGGTAATGAGGCGTAATGCCCTCGAACTGGTTCAGGATCTGCTCAACCTGGCTGGGAAAAACGTTAATACCTTTGATTATTATCATGTCGTCTGTGCGGCCGGTCACCTTTTCGATCTTCGCCAATGTCCTTCCGCAGGCACAGCTGTCCACATACAGCCTGGTCAGATCCCTCGTCCTGAAACGTATAAGCGGCATAGCCTCGTTGGTTATGGTGGTAATGACCAGTTCTCCCCGCTCTCCTATCGGTAAAACCCTGCCGGTCTCAGGATCGATGATCTCAGGTATGTAATGGTCCTCGTTAAGGTGTAGTCCCGATTTCTCAAGGCATTCCCCGGCCACACCTGGTCCCATCACCTCGGAAAGGCCGTAATTATCTGTGGCTGTGATGCCCAGCTTGCCCTCGATCTCTACTCTCATCCTTTCCGACCAGGGTTCAGCACCGAACAGTCCCCGTTTGAGGCTGAGCCTCCCGAGTTCTATATGGTGTTCTTCAATAACCTCTGAGATGAAGTGAGCGTATGACGGGGTACAGATAAGAGCCGTTGTTCTGTAATCCTCCATGATCATGAGTTGTTTGCGCGTGTTTCCGCTGGATACAGGGATGACGGAAGCGCCTATCCTCTCCGCTCCGTAGTGCAGACCGAACCCTCCAGTGAACAGCCCGTAACCGAAGGCGATCTGGACGACGTCCTCGCTGGTGACTCCTCCGGCTGTGAGAATGCGGGCCACAAGCTCGCTCCAGGTGTCCATATCATTTCGTGAATAACCGATCACGGTAGGTTTGCCCGTCGTTCCCGTGGAGGAATGAATGCGGACGACTTCACGCAGGGGCACGGCCAGCATCCCATAGGGATAATTGTCGCGAAGGTCCTCCTTGGTGGTGAAAGGCAGCTTTTCCAGGTCCTCAAGGCTGTGGACGTCTCCAGGCATGACACCGGCGCCCTCGAGGCGGTTCCTGTAGAATGTTACATTCCGGTACACCCTGTTCAGGGTCGACTGAAGCCTCTCCAGCTGGAACTGTTCGAGCCTGTCGCGGGACATCGTCTCGGATTCAACGTCCCATATTTTGTGCTTTTCCATTAGACAAACCCCTTTTTGGAAAAGTAGTTCCTGGTTTCCAGTTTCTTGTTCCTAGTTAATCATTGCCACCAAATTCGTCATATAATTTGAAGATCTATAAAGGATAAAAGTTCAATTACTATGAGTATATAATCATAATTCTATTTTACCTTGAAACCAGGAACCAGAAACTAGAAACTAGAAACTGGGATGCCTGATTTTCCCTGAAACTCAGGCATCCCAAATCTCCTTCTTACCCTTACCGAGATACGCTCTCTGAACTTCCTTGTTCTCAAGGAGTCTCTGGGCCTTGTCCTGAAGGACTACTGTGCCCGTCTCCAGGACGTAACCTCTGTCAGACATCCTCAGGGCAGCGCGGGCATTCTGCTCGACCAGAAGGATGGTTACGCCACTTTCCCGAAGCCGCACGATAGTCTTGAAGATCTGGGCTGAAACCAGAGGCGCCAGTCCCAATGAAGGCTCATCAAGGAGCAGGAGCCTGGGTCTTGCCATCAGGGCACGGCCTAAAGCCAGCATCTGCTGCTCTCCTCCGCTGAGTGTACCCGCTATCTGTGATGATCTTTCTTTGAGTAGTGGAAAAAGTGAATAGACTTCCTCGATGCTTTGAGCGATCTCGTCCTTCTCCTTGCTTCGATAACGAAGATAGGCGCCAAGTTTCAGGTTGTCCTCCACTGTTAACGGAGAAAAGATAAGGCGTCCTTCAGGGACCTGGGAGATACCCGCTTTCACGATTTTCACCGGCGACAGATTGTGTATCGGGCGGTCGCCCAGCATTATCGTGCCGTCGGGAACACTAAGAAGGCCGCTTATGGCATTTATCAGGGTCGTCTTACCGGCCCCGTTAGCTCCGATAAGAGCCACTATTTCCCCCTCCCCGACGTGTATGGACACACCCTTGAGGATCTGGATCCGGTCGTAAAATGTGGAGATGTTTCGAACTTTTAACATATTCGTTCTAATTCCAGATTCCAGATTCCAGATTCCAGAAAAAATCCACGTATAATCTGCCAGGTTCTCTGGAATTTGAAATTTGAAATTTGAAATTGCCTTTCATTCCTCACCCAGATACGCTTTCAAGACAACTTCATCCTTCCGGACGGTTTCCGGGTCACCCTCTGCGATCTTTCTTCCCTGATCCAGCACTACCACGTGGTCGGAAACCTCCATCACCAGATCCATGTCATGTTCTACCAGCAGGACGGTGATATCAAGGTCCCGGATTTGTGAGATGAGTTGGACCATATCCTGCGTCTCTCTCATATTCAACCCTGCCGCGGGCTCATCAAGCATGAGGAGCTTCGGTTTTGAAGCGAGGGCCCTTGCGAGTTCGAGAGACTTCTGGTTTCCAAAGGGAAGGCTGCCCGCGATCTGATCCGTGTGATCGTGCAGCCCAACGAACCTGAGCCATTCCCGGGATTCGCCCCGTATACGTTGCTCCTCCCTGAAAACCCAGGGCAGTTTTAAAGCAGAGGTAAAGAACCCGCCCTTTGATCTCAGGTGCATTCCCACCATGACATTCTCCAGAACCGTCATCTCCGAGAAGAGTCTCAAATTCTGGAAGGTGCGTGTGAGACCCATGGCTGCGATAGTGTGGGTCTGCATTCGGGTGATATTCTCGCCGTTGAAGAAAACCTCCCCCACGGTGGGCGGGATCACGTTGGAAATTACGTTAAAAAGGGTTGTCTTGCCCGCTCCATTAGGGCCGATAATAGATTGTATGGCCCCCTGCCTGACCGTCAGATCCAACTGGTCCAGGGCCTTGACTCCTCCAAAGTGCTTGGTGAGCCCCTCAGTTTTCAGGACTGGATTCACGAGGTCAGGCTCCTCTCCTTCAGGTCCTTCCGTAACATGCTGATCAGCTTCCTGACGAGATCCTCAAGGCCCCGCAAAAGGCCTCTGGGCATGAATATCATAACCAGAATGAGGATCAGGCCGAACACGGAAGTTTCATAATGCTCAAAGACAACAAGAAACTCCGGGAGACTGGTCAAAAGGGCCGCTCCGAAAATGGCACCCCACAGACTCCCCAGGCTTCCGATGACAACCATGGTGATCAGTTTTATCGAGAACATGAACCCGAATGAACTGGGGCTGAGAAAGGCAATGTAGTGAGCATAGAGCCATCCTGCGGTAACGGCGTAAAGAGTGGAAAGGACAAAGATCCCAACCTTGAACCGGGAAACATTCACCCCGAGGACGGATGCGGCAATCTCTGAACCGTGTATCGCGCGAAGGGCCCTTCCCACCCTTGATCGAACGACATTGATGGAGAGCAGTAAAGTGGCGAGAAGGAACACGCAGACGAGATAATAGTAACTCAGGTCTGAATCAAACGTGAATCCGAATAGTGACATAGGTGCAATTCCGACCAGGCCTGATGGACCCCCTGTGAGAAAATTCAGCTCCTGAAAGAGGATGAACACGATGATCCCCAGACCAAGGGTAGCCATGGCAAGATAGTGTCCGTGAAGTTTGAGCGTGGGTATTCCGATGAGAAAGGCCAGAATTCCGACGATGACAAGGGCTACCAGAAGGCCTGCTATTGGAGGCCAGGCCCACCGGGCGGAAAGGATCCCTGTTATATAAGCCCCCAATCCGTAAAAGGCAGCATGCCCCAGGGAGATCTGCCCTGTATATCCAACCAGAAGATCGAGTCCAATGACGATGATGGAATTAATGCCGATAATTATCAGGACATTGAAGTAGTAGTCGTTGGCAACGGTGAACGGCAGGAGAAGCAGAAGGATGGAAAAGAGGACAAACCCGGAGTATGGGGTCCTCATGATCGACAGCGCCCTCATACCCGGTCCCCTTTTGATTTGCCGAGAACGCCCTGAGGCCTGAAAAAGAGCATCAAAAGAAGGATGACAAAAGCGATAGCGTCCTTATAACCGCTGGAGATCAACCCGGCCCCGAGGGACTCGACGATCCCCAGAGTGATACCACCGAAAACGACACCCCATGGATGTCCGATTCCGCCGATGATGGCCGCGCAGAACCCTTTCAGCCCCAACATGACTCCCATGTCGTACTGGACCATGCTGATAGGTCCAATTACGATGCCCGCGGCCGCACCGACTGCTCCGCTCAGGGCAAACGAGAGCAGAACCATGTAGGACGCGTCTATCCCCACCAGTTTGGCCGCCCGCGGCTGAACTGCAGTTGCCAGCATCGCCTTACCTGTCAGAGTCCGACCGAAAAACTGCCTCAACGACAAAACCACTATTAGAGCGACACCCATGACCCAGAGACTCTGAGGCTGGATCACAGCGCCAAAAAAGGGAATAGGTTCCTCACCGGAAAAGGCAGGGATGAGGTAGGGCTCCTTACCCCAGATCAGGCTGGCCACTCCCCTGATGAAGATGGAGGCGCCTATGGTGATGATGATAAGGGTGATGGGGCTTGCGTCCTTGAGAGGGCGGATGGCTGCCCGATCCAGCGCGATACCAACAATTGATACCCCTATAATGGCCAGTATGGCGGCAAAAGGTACCGGCAGGTGCAGTAACTGCATGCCTGAAACTGTAAGAAGTCCGCCGAGCATCACGAACTCACCCTGGGCGAAATTGATGATCTCGGTGGCGTTGTAGATGATATTAAAACCCATGCCGATGAGAGCATAGATGCTGCCCACGGTCACACCGGTGATGAGATACTGGAGGATCTGTTGTTCGAATGTCATATTGTTGTATTCATGACGAGGGGGCCCTGTGTCGGGCCCCCACATCGGATTGTAAAGCACGAACCATGTGGGCTTGATCCACAGGGCTCATCGAATCCATCCAAGGCAATTTGTCTATTCCGCCAGCGTCCAGTCCCCTCCCTTGATCTCGACCATAACGAAACCTTCCTTGGTCAGACCGTTATGATCCTCCGGGGAGAAGTTGAAAATACCACCGGTTCCGACGAAGCCCTGCAGCTTCTCGATCTCGTCCCGGATTGCCCCTTTTGTCGGTTCCCCACTGTTTTTGACCACATTCTCGAAAGCTTTGACAGCAATCCAGAAGGCATCGTAAGCGTGTCCACCGAAAGTGTTGGCCGGGCTGTTGAAAGTGCTTTCATAGTCCGCCTTGTATTCGCTCAGGACTTTTTTCTGTGGATCGGAGTCGGCCAGATGGTCGACAATCAGCAGTTTTCCGGCAGGAAGGAAGGTTCCCTCCGCGGAATCG
>QIEJ01000001.1 GCA_003228585.1 Pseudomonadota bacterium | reverse complement strand
CATGACACATTTGACCATAACGGAAGGAGAAAGACATGGCGGAAGGCAAAAAGAGTTCCAGCGCGGGCGGAATGCCCCCATCAGAGGCGTTGGTGCTGGAAAAGATGGTTGATTATTCGGAAGGTTCCATTGTCAGCAGAGCCCTTGTTCAGAGCAAAGTGGGAACGGTGACCCTCTTCGCTTTCGACAAGGGACAGGGACTCAGTGAGCATTCGGCGCCTTTCGATGCCATTGTCCAGGTCCTCGATGGTACCGCCCATATCAATATCGGCGAAGAGACGGTTGTGACGTCTGCGGGCGAGACGGTGCTCATGCCGGCCGATATTCCCCATTCCCTTGACGCCAACGAGCGGTTCAAGATGCTGCTGGTTATGATAAGAGGCTAGTTCCGAGAAGCTGTTTCAAGTTTCAGGGAAAATCGTAACTGCGCAGGAAACGGAGAAGACAAAGTCCTGTTGATCCTGTATATCCTGTCAAAAATGCTTTTCCTTCGGACTACTGAATCCCTTTGTACCTCCGTGCAGAGGAGGCAAGAATGAGCAAAAACTACACAAAACTTATCCGCTTCATGGAGGAAGAGATTCCTTTCAACAAACTGCTGAAAGTAAAGGTGGAGGAGTGCGGGGAGGGGTTCGCCAGAATCCGGATTCCTTTCAGGGACGAACTCGTGGGGGACACCCGGCGCCCCGCCCTTCACGGGGGAGTTATATCAGCTGTGATAGACGCCTGCGGAGGCCTCGCTGTCTGGACCCGGTTTGAGATCGAAGACCTCATCTCAACAGTTGACCTGAGGACCGATTTTTTGAGACCCGGTCCGGACTGCGACATCTGCGTCGAATCAAAGGTTGTCCGCATGGGAAACAGGGTCAGCGTTGTCAATACGGTTGTCTGGTCGGTAAACGACCCGAAGACAATCATCGCTGAAGGCCGTGGGGTTTACAACACGAGGAGGGTGAACCAGGATTAGTTTCAGGTTTCATGTTTCATGTTCCAGGTTCCCTGGAACATGAAAGTGACCAAAAAGGGCACCCATACCCACTTTATGTCACTAACCATGCCGCGTGTAATCTACCAGTAAAACCCAGTCATTACAGTTGCTTACAGTAAACTCCCAACCTTTTTTCTTTGGACCCCATCTTGCAGCCGTGTAGTCTTTATTAAGACAGGAGAAAAAAGGCGTATCGGGAAGTGAACATGAAAAACAGACCTGATCCGGCTAGCGCCGCGATGAGGCTGTAGACTCAGGTTTGTAAGTAAACAGCGCTTAAAGAAAGGAGACAAAAAAATGCTTGTCTGGTTGATAATCGCTATTATTCTAGGGATGTTAGGTATTTTCGAATACATGATGGGTTTCTCCATTCCCTTTCCACTGGCCCGGACCGTAATGGTTTTTCTCCTCATCCTGGGGATGTCCTACAGGATCTATGCCATGGAGAGAAGCGGAGAGAAGGAGAGCCTGAAGACTCAGCTTCGGGAACTGCAAGACAAGGTACGTGAGCTCCAGATGGGAGCGAGCTAGGAAGTTCGGTTTCTAGTGTCTGGTTTCTAGTTCCTGGTGTCTATGGGCTGGGTGCAAGAGCTGTCAGGTGTCAGTAAAAGGCCTGGTGTTTTTCCTGGAACCTGGAACTCGGAACCTGGAACCCGGGCGAAAAGTATTCAATTTATTTACTTTTCGCCCGCATATGCAGTTTCATCAGGTCGGGGTTGACCATGGCTGGCTGCGGCACATATCCGGGTTCCAGTTTGTAGGATTCCCGCAGCGACACCAGAGCCTCTTTCCTGTCACCGAAGGCGTACTGGCACGAGGCCAGCAGCCTGAGGGCCTCGGCCTTCTCGGTTCCGCGCAGGTCGGGCAGGGCTTGACTGACGAGCTCACGGGATTTACTGTAATCTCCATCGCGATAGGCCTTCTCGGCCCTGGCGAGGTTTTTGTCGGGCGAAACGGGCCGCTCCTTTTTGGGGCGGCTCTTTACCGTTTTGGGACTGGGCGTTGTTTTGCCGGAAACCCCTGTTTTTTTCGTGGAACTGGATGTGCTCCGTTTCAGGACCAGAGGCACACTCAACTTTGTGCCGGGGGAAACGCGGCCGGGATTGGATATCCCGCTGGCTAACGCAATGCTTGTATAGGCCTTCGGATTCCCGTAAAAGTCGTCGGCTACCTCCGAAAGGCTTTCTCCCCGCTTCAGGGTGTAGGGGATCATAACCGGCACCACAAGGCGTGTTCCGGCAGGCACCGCCTCAGGACTGCGCAGCCCGTTGGCTGCTGCCAGAATGGGGTAGAGTTTCGCGTTTCCCCACTCTTTTTTCGTAATCATGCTCAGGCTTTCACCTCTGCCCAGAGTCAGCATTTCAGAGTAGGGCAGCGTTATCCTCTGGCCGGGCCGGATAAGGCTCGGGTCACTGATCCGGTTGTAAAGAGCGATCTCCCGGAAGTGTTCCCGGTTACCGTAGAATTTCGCGGCTATGGACGTGAGTGACTCACCTTTCTGGACCGTGTAACTTGTCACGGCTGCATCGAGGCTGGATGCCACCATCAAAAGGGTGACCAGGACCAGGGCGCATCCTGTGTAAAGACGGTAAGTCACTTTTTACCCTCCAGAAAGTTGACACTGACCCGGGCCAGCTTGTTTGATTTCAGGTCCAGTTCGAGGGTGCGGCTTCCCAGGTGCGGATTTTTCAATACCAGCCTGTGACGGCCCGGGTCCACCTCGTAGGGTATTGCTGACGGTGTGAAGCCCAGCTTCCGGCCATCCAGGATGACCTCTGCCCATGGGTAGGCGATCACCGAAAGGGAGGCCTTGCCGGTGGGCACTGAGGAAACAGGACCGCTTGTGTCTCTCAGTGGTCTGCTTAAAAACGCCAGCAGGAACAGCGCGGCAAGAGCAAGGACAACGAAGGCCAGAAAGATGAAGCGTCTCAGACGGCTCGGCTTGCTCTCCACCTTCAAAGGTATGGTTGCGTCAGTCTTGCCGCCCTGTCTGGCTTCGGCAACCAGGCGCGAGACACCTTCCGCAGTGGACAGGGGCTTGCGCGGCAGGGCCTTGCGCAGAGCGTAGGTCAGATCGTCCATGGTCAGGTAGCGCTTGTGGGGTTTTTTTCTCAGGCATTTCATGATGACCCGTGACAGCCGTCTTGATATGCGTCGGTTCAGACGCCTCGGCCGTATGGGGCGCTTGCGCATGATGGCGTGAGTAAGAGCGGCGTCGTTAGGTGCGGTAAACGGTTTTGATCCTGTAACAGCCTCGTACAGGACAACACCGAGGCTGAAGATATCAGATGCGGGCCCCGGGTCCTCGCCGCGGATCTGCTCCGGAGACATGTAGGAAGGGGTGCCGATGACTTGTCCGGTGGTGGTCAGATCTGCCGATCCTGACACGAAGACGATCCCGAAATCCGCCAGTTTCACATCACCGCGGGCCGCGAGCATGATGTTGCCTGGCTTAACGTCTCTGTGAACGATCCCCCGTTCGTGAGCGTAGCTTAACGCCTTGCAGATCTGGATACCGATGAGAGCGGCCAGTTCGTATCCGATGGTGCCGTGCTGGTCGAGAACCTCCTTGAGTTCCAGACCGTCCACGAACTCCATGGCGATGTAGGCCTTTTGGGATCTCTCCCAGAAATCGTGAACGGTGATGATACATGGGTGATCGAGAGACGCGGCCGCCTTGGCCTCAAGCCTGAAGCGCTCCGCCGCGCGCAGATCGGATGTCGTCCGCTTGAGATCAAGTTCCTTGATGGCGACGATCCTGTCGAGGGATTCCTGCCGTGCCCGGTAGACAACGGCCATGCCTCCGCGTCCAACCTCTTCCAGGACTCTGTAGTTACCCAGTTTGCGGCTCATGAGAACAATATAGGTTTCAGCCGGTGGAGGGCCCCATCAGGTGAGGTTCGCCGTCCGGATCCAGGAGAATGAACTGGAGGACCAGTTGTCCTATGGTTATCTTGTCGCCGTGTCTGAGGATCCTCTTCTCCACCGGTTGCCCATTGATAAGAGTACCGTTTGTGCTGTCCATGTCCCTGAGATAATATTCCTCCCCGATGGGCTGGATGGCAGCGTGCTGGCGGGATGCATCCTTGTCCTCAACGTGGATGTCGCAATCACTGGAGCGCCCGATAACAGTGCCACTGTCGCTGGGAATCAGATACTGGCTGCCGGCTTTTTCCCCGGTGAGGATGGCCAGGTAGGCTTTTAAGGGGCGGCCTGGCCTGCCGCTCTCCCTGGGCCGCGGCATGACATGAGTGGGCTGAAAATCACCCTTGTCATCACTTTTCATAGGCTCCGGTCGCTTCCGTCAGGTGGGGCGATATGCCCAAACCAGGATCAGGATGGCGAAAAACCCTCAGGATTAGCTACCACAGTTGGGTAAAGAGGTCAAACCTGCGCCCGCCGGCGAGGATCACCGGCGGGCGCGGTAACAGGATCAGTTCTTTCTGAAAAGGATGGTTGTCTCTCCCCAAGTCAGGGTCTCGCCACCTGTCAGTGTGCGTGTGCCCTTGACTGGCTGGTTGTTGACGAGGACGGTCTGGCCGCCGATGGCCATGGGAACCGTCATACCTTCGTTGGACAGGACCTTGGTGAGAAGACGTGTCGCCTGACTGGATCCTTCGACGAGAAGAACCGGCGCTTTGCCCATGTTGAAAGAGGTCAAGCGGCTGGCGGCGAAAAGGCCCGCCGGTCCCAGAAGACCGAGGACAAACAGGACAATAGAAGAGGTGCCGGTGACTCCGAAGAAAGAAGCTTGAGGCGACAGATAGCGGCTCTTCAGATACGATCCCGACGCACCGGATCCGAGGTGAAGTGTCACCGGGACCACGGATTCCATGGAACCGGACGACCTGTATCTGATCAGCACCTCTCTTGACAGATCCATGGCGAAGGCTTCAAACAGGGAGGACAGTTCCGTCGGGTTGGATGTGAACACAGCCTTGCCACCAGTTTGCCTTGCCATAACCTCCAGCCTGTTGCGGCGGGCATCGGCGCCCAGGCCCACAAAAAGGAGGCTGACCCCTTTTGATTCCGCGCTGATGACGGCTTCATCCATTGAGACGCTTCCTCTGTTGGCGATACCGTCGGTGATGGTCAGGACGACCTTCCGGCCGCTTTTACCGTCCAGCAGGGAAACACCTGTGTTGATGGCGTCGAATAGAGCCGTGTGACCATCTGCCGAAAGTTCCGAGGCCGACCTGTAGATGAGGCTCGAGGGAAGACCGGTGGACAGGACCTTGACGTGGTCGCTGAAGGCCACCAGGTTTATCCGGGCCTGGGATGGGATGGTCTGGGAGAAGCTGAAGATGGCGTCCTTGGCCTCCTGGAGTTTTTGCCCCTTCATGCTCTCGCTTGTATCCACCACCAGGGATATGGTGAGTGGTACGTCTCTGACACCCTTCTGCAAATCCCTGACTTCGAGGAGGGTTGCTTCCAGATCACCCTCTCTCACTTCCAGAGATCGAACAGTGCCCGGTCTCAAAGTCCCCGGAAGAGTCGCATAAAGATCGACAATGGGATACCGGGATGTGTCGAACTGTGTAATCCTCGCCTCCTTTGGAGTATCGGAAGCCTGGGCCACCTGGGACGCACCCGCCGGTACAGGCGTCAGCAGCGACAGCGACAGAAGGAGGGCTGAAAAAGCAACAGTTGAGCCCGTGCCGCCGGCCAGATCAGGAGCATTGACCCTGAGCAGACTCCTGCCGACACGGATCAGATCACCATGGGACAGACTGGCAGAGGTACCGGCCACCTTTCTGTCGTTCAGAGAGCTGCCCAGGGGAGAACCGAGATCCTCGAAAAAGAGACGGCGTGCTTTGTAGAATATCCTGGCGTGCCTGGGGGCCACGCCAGCCTCCGTCAGACGAACGGCGCAGTTCTTTTCGTTTCCAATGAGGGTGCTGCTGCCAAGGGTGAATTCGGAACCCCTCCCGGGTCCCTGGAGAACCTGAAGCCTTAGTGAGGAAAGGGCCTTTTCTGTCCATGAGATACCGAAACCGACGGCGCTGCCCAGTCCGAGCAGTCCGAGGACCAGGCTTCCCGATCCCATAAGAGGCCGGAACACCTGCATGATCATTCCGCCGGCTATTCCGCCCGCTATCCCTCCAAGAGAGGCGTGGATCCATCTGGACCTTGCGGACGAAAAGGGCAGGGTGATGGCCAATCCGACACCCAGCCCGGTCAAACCCCAACCGGCAGCGGATCCCAGGGACAAGGGAAACATGATGCCTGCCGAGGGGCTGCTGACAAGATGGTTGCCCCATGCCTTGAACAGGATATTTCCGGCCCATGCGCCCAAAGCGCCCCCGAAGGCTCCCATGACGGCTGAAGGGACAAGCCGGCTTGTCAGCATCCCGGCCCTCTGGGTCCAGAGCAGTTCAAAGGCAGTGAGAAAACCTGCGAGGAATCCGCCCAGGATAAGACCGAACAGAATACTCATCGTTGAGCTCCTCGGTGTGAGGGGAAGAAAAAGGGCGAGAGGCAGTGCAGCGCACAGTGCGGCGCAACCGCCGACGATGGTCATTCTGGTGATTCTGCTGCCGATGGCTTTCATTACACACCTCCACCGCTCTCGGCGTTGTGAAAGACGGCCTTGAGCCGCCCCAGGAAGATGGTGTCACCCTCTTTGAGAGAAGTCTTTTCACCGGGCTTTATCTTGTCACGGTTAACGATGGTGCCGTTGGTGCTGCCCAGGTCCTCGAGGGAGTACTGCTCTTCCTCTCTGAGGATAACGGCGTGTCTGCGGGAGACACCCAGATCGAAGCCTTTGTAGATGCCCAGATCCACGTCCGGATGAATGTCCTCCACGGGGTCTGTTCGGCCGAGGACGGTTTCGCCCTTGTCTATATCGTAACGGTCTCCGTTATCGATTTCTAGATAGGCGTTTGCCTCGGCGGCGTCCATGACTTCCTCAGTGTTTTCCTCTGTGTTTCCAACAAACTTGGCAGCGCACTCGCTGCACAGCTCCTGGCCTTGCTCCAGTTCCACTTCGCAGTTCAGACAGTAATTCATGATCGACCTCCTTAAAGGGTTTTGGGTTGCGATAGACACTCAGATAGAGCAAGAGACGGGCCGCTTTGGTTCAGCACAAAGTACAAAGTACAAAGTACAAAAATTTCAATTGGTTACATGGAAAAGACTCTGATAAAGGAGTGCAATTGAGGTGGTAAAAAGCGTTTGATTATCGAACAGGTGTTCAGGGATCGAACGCGGAGACACGGTATTCTGCGAGTGGGAGAGTGGGAGCATGGGCTAGGGGGCGAGCGACCTGGTTTATCTGGGATCGTAATGACTGCGACTCCTTTTGGATCTTGGATTTTGGACCTGTATCCTTTAACCTTAAACCCACCTTCGCATCAAGCTTCCCCCTTCGCCAAAGCTACTGATGACCAAAGGCTATGGCGGCCAGGTCGGTGGGCATGCTTTGGAATCTGGAATCTGAAATTTGGAATCTTAACCCCGAGGAAAAAGCACTTGATCTACACTGTTCTCCGCATTTTGTTCCACTGGTCCCTGCGAGTTTTCTTCCGGCGCATGGAGGTCGACGGCTTGGAGAACATTCCTGAATCCGGTCCGGTTCTCTTCCTGCCGAACCACATTAATGCCCTTGTTGATGCCCTGGTCGTTCTGGAATATGTTAAGCGACCGGTTTCTCTGACGGCCAAAAGCACCCTGGCGGAATACAAGGTTGTCGATTTCATGATGCGGTCAGCCAGGGTGATCAGGTTTCACAGGAAGCAGGATAAGGAACTTGGAGCGGACCGATCAAGGAACGTCAGAGCGCTGGCGGAGTGCCGGCGGAGATTAGAGCAGGGAGAGGCGATCTGCATCTTCCCCGAAGGACAGAGCCATTCAGACCCTGGCCTGAGGCCGTTCAGGTGGGGCGCGGCGCGTCTTGCACTGGAATACTCCCTATCAAACACCTCGGCAGAATCCCTGAAGCTTGTGCCGGTGGGACTCCACTTCCCCGGGAAGGGCCGGTTCCGTTCTGACGTGTGGGTCCGTTTTGGTGAGCCCATAGATGTGGATCGGTGGATAGCAGCCAATCCCGATGGTGGTCCCAAAGAGTTGACAGATGAACTGGAGAGGGGCGTCCGGAAGTTGACCATTGATTTCGAGCAGCGTGAGGACTCTATCCTTCTGAACTGGGCGGCGGATGTCCTTAGCACGGGGGGAGTGCCCCCGATGCGCGTTGGCCGGCAGAAGGGGACTGTCGCCGCACGTCTGTCCCTGGTTAAACTGATGAAGGACAGATACGATCTGCTCAAGGACGTCAGAAACAGAGAGGTTGAGGATCTGCGTATGCGGGTGGATCGATACCGCACGAAACTCAGACAGCTGGGGCTCGCACCCGCGGAGGTGTATATTCACATGGAAACCTGGAGGGCCGCTTTATTCGTTCTCAGGGAGATGGGGATCCTTCTTTTTGGTCTGCCAATGGCGGCCTGGGGCACGCTGAACCATTATGTCCCCTATCAGATCGTTCGTTTATTCGCGCTGAAGTTCTCAAAGGAAAAAGATCAGATGGCCACCAATGTCGTTTTTCCGGGGATCGTGATCTTCCCTTTTTTCTACACTGCCCAGATCGTCGCCGCATGGCTGTTCCTGCCCCATCTCTGGGCCGGTATCTACACAGTATCTTTGCCATTTTCGGCCTATTTCACCCTCCTTTACATGGATCGGATGCGCGGAACTCTGCTCAGGGTACGGGCATTCGCCAGGTTCCTTATGCAGCCGGAACTACAGGCCCGGCTGATCTCCGAGGGCCGTTCAATAATCGAAGACCTGGAGCAATTGGGGGAGGATCTTGAACCTTGAATGTGGAATGTGGAATGTGGAATCTGCTATAATTCCCGTTCATACAAACGGCATTCAGCTTTTTGATACCGGGAAGGGGTAAAAAGATGAAAAGATCACTTCTATTCTGTTCAGTTGTCATGCTGGCGGTTGTGCTGTGCCAGCCCGCCTACGCCGCGGATGATTACTCAGGACCATGGGAGCGGTTCAGCGTCAGCCTGGGCGGTTTCGGGGCCAGCAGCGATGTTCGCATTGGCACCGGTGTTCTTGGCACCGGGATCGACATCGATGTGGAGGAGGCTCTTGGAATGAGCGTCTCCCAGGGAGCGTTCAGGCTCGGAGCGCTGTACCGGATCGGTGAGAAGCGCCGCCACCGTGTGGGCCTCAGCTATTTCGAGTTCCGGCGGGAAGGGAGCATTGTTACGAAAAAAGAATTCACCATCGGTGATATTACCTTCCCTGAGGGAACAGGAGTGCACACCTTCTACAACACCGGGATCCTGAAGGCCGATTATGCCTATTCATTCTTCATGGATGAACGATTCAACCTCGCCGTCTCGGGGGGGTTGTTCATGATGCCCATCGAGCTCGGGGTGAGTGCTACTTTCGGACCGGAATCGTATGAAACGAGTATCACGGCGCCGCTTCCCGTGGTCGGTTTTGCAATGGACTTCGCAGTTTCACCGAAGTGGATCCTCAAACAGAGTTTTGAGCTCTTCTACCTTGAGATTGGTGATTTCACAGGCGGGATCGTTGACGCGAGATTCGCGGTTGAGTGGAACGTGTGGAAGCACTGGGGGTTCGGTGCCGCTCTTGACAGCTTCCGCCTGGGTATTGAGTCAAAAAGTGAAGATGAGGATATCCCCGGTGTGGATTTCGTCGGAAACATCAAGATGTCCTACATAGGGATGATGCT
>QIEJ01000243.1 GCA_003228585.1 Pseudomonadota bacterium | reverse complement strand
GACAATGAACATATGGATTTTTTCGGAACCTTCGAGAACCTGAGGCGCGCGTTTTACCAGTTTCTCGAAAAAGTCCCCTTTTACGGGCGGGCCATCCTGTGCCTCGACGATGAGGAAGTTGCCGGGCTCCTGGCTGAACTGGACCGACCCTATATCACCTATGGTCTGACCGCTCAGGCTGATGTCATTGCATCAAACGTCGTACACTCCGGTTTCGGCTCATCCTTCCAGGTTTCCCTTGCCGGGAAGCCTCTTGGGGATGTGAACCTGAAGGTGCCCGGTCTGCACAATGTCTACAACGCCCTGGCGGCCATCTCCATTGGCCTGGAACTTGACATCCCCTTTGAAGTGATCAGCAAGGCGCTTGATTCCTTTGCCGGGGTCCAGCGCCGCTTCCAGTTGAAAGGCGAGGCAGCCGGTGTAATTGTTTACGATGACTACGGCCATCATCCCACTGAGATCAGGACTACTCTTGATGGTGCCAGAAGGGGATGGGACGGCAGAATAGTCGTTCTCTTCCAACCGCACAGATTCAGCAGAACGAGGGATCTTCTGGCTGAATTCGGTACTGCCTTCCACAACGCCGACGAGGTTCTCGTGTTGGACATCTATGGGGCGGGAGAGGAAGAGATCGAGGGCCTGAATGGTGAGGTAGTTGCAAACACTTTGGCCAGTCACGGACATCGTTACGTCAGGTACGTTGGATCACGAGAGCAGGCGGTAAAAAGCGCCCTCGAGGTTCTGGAGCCAGGTGATCTTCTTCTGACTCTGGGCGCCGGCGACATCTGGCGCGTGGGCGAGGAAGCACTTGCTCTGCTGGAGAAAAAAAAATGAGGGCGGTCCTCGACCAGCTGCGGTCATCGAGGTTTGAGGGGTTACTGGCTGAAAAGGAGCCCATGTCGCGCCACTGTTCATTGAAGGTGGGGGGGGCCGCAGCCCTTCTCGCCGTACCTGAGGATATGGACGGGCTTTTGATGCTGTTGGGCACCCTGCGGGACAACGATGTTCCCTGGCTGATCATCGGCGGCGGTACCAACGTGATGTTCGCAGGGGATGAATACGGAGGTTGTGTGGTCCGGTTAGGGGAGGGCTTCTCCTCAACCGTCGTCAGGAAAAATGGAGAATGGGAAATAGGCGCGGCGTGTGTCACAGCGAAAGTGCTGGCCGCCGCTGTCAGGAAGGGATTTTCCGGTCTTCAGTTTGCGGCCGGCATTCCCGGAACTGTAGGGGGAGCGGTCCGAATGAACGCAGGAACCCATGAAGGGGATTTTTCCGGCATTTGCAGTGAGGTTCAAATAGCGGAAAAGGACCAGGTCCAATGGGTAGGCAGGGAGAACCTGGAATTCTCCTACAGGAAACTCAAGCTGCCATCAGGATCCGTTATCACAGGCATTAGAGTGGTTCTGACTCCTGAGGATCCCCGGCTCGTGGCAAATGAGATGGAGCGTGTTCAGGAAAAAAGGAATAAGACCCAGCCTCTGGGGGTCCCCAGTGCTGGCTGCTGGTTTCTGAACCCGGAGGGTGACAGCGCTGGACGACTCATAGACGCCGCAGGAATGAAGGGCGAGAGGATCGGCGGAGCCGAGGTTTCAGATATCCACGCCAATTTCCTGGTTAACCGGAGTGAGGCAAAACCGGAGGATTTCCTTGCTCTGGCAGCCTGCGTCAAGAACGCTGTCTATGAAAGGTTTGGAGTGGATCTGGAGGAGGAGGTGCAGGTTGTCGGAGGCTAAAGTGGGGATTTTCATGGGCGGCAGGTCCGCGGAACGCGAAGTTTCCCTCACGACAGGGCAGGCGGTTCTGGAGGCTCTGGTCCAGAGTGGAGTGAACGCGGTTGGCGTTGATACAGCCGGTGACTGGCCCGATCAGATCCGGAAAGACAACATCGACGTCGCCTTTATTGCTCTGCATGGCCGCGGAGGGGAAGATGGAACGATCCAGGGTGCCCTCGAACTGATGGGTATCCCTTATACAGGTCCCGGGGTCATGGCATCGGCCCTGGCCATGGACAAGATTCAGACGAAGCGGATTCTTACGGCATGCGGGATTCCGACACCACCCTGTCAGTTTCTCGAACCGGGTGAGTATGACAAGGAGATAAATCTACCTTTACCTCTGGTGGTCAAACCGAGCCGGGAGGGATCCACCATTGGAGTCTCCATTGTCAGGGAAGAGGGTCAACTGTCCAAAGCGATCACCACTGCCGCATCACACGATCCTTATGTTCTCATTGAATCGTTTGTTGACGGTGACGACTATACCGTGGGCGTTCTCAACGATGAACCTCTCGCAGTCGTCAAGATAGTCACCGAGACAGGTTTTTATGACTACAACACGAAATACGTCACTGGTGCTCAGGAGTATCTGGTCCCTGCCCCTCTCGACGCTGAAACTACCGGGAAGGTTCGACAGGTTGCCTTGCAAACGTGCCGGGTCCTGCGGTGCTGTGGAGGGGTCAGGGTGGATTTCAGGGGCAACGGGCGCGAGTTCTCGGTACTTGAGGTGAACACCATCCCGGGGATGACTCCCACCAGCCTTCTGCCGAAGTCCGCGGCCGGGGTGGGAATGGATTTTGCGGGTCTTGTCATGAAAATGCTCAAAACTGCCGGGGAGGGAAGCAGGTGACAACTCGTCGAAGGGGCAAGCCCCTCTCCAAAAGGACGACGAAGAGAAAAAGCTCTGTCAAAAGCCGGACCAGCAGGCGCTCGATCCGTGAAAAAGCAGCCAGAACCTGGTGGATCCTGAGAGGGGTGCTGGCGGGTTTGTTCCTGGTTGCCCTGGCTTACGGAGGCTGGATCGGCATTGATGAAATCGTCAGGCATCCATCCCTGGCGGTAAAACAGATAATTGTCGAGGGATGTGAGGGAATCTTACCCGAGAGGATCATAAAGATCTCTGGTGTCCGCAAGGGCATGCCCCTTCTGAAGATCCGAATTCAGGCAGTCAGGGAAAGAGTTGTCAGTCATCCGTATGCCAGGGATGCTGTGGTTGTCAGGCAGCTGCCGGACACTATCAGGATCCAGATCAAGGAGCGTCAGGCAGTTGCTGTTGTCCTTGGAAATGGCTTCACCCTTATCGATGATCAGGGAGTGGCGTTGTCCACCTCGGTGAAGTACCCGGGGGGATACCCTCTCGTCTCGGGTATCTCGGGGAAATGGCCCCCCGGGGAAAGGATAATCGAGGCGCTTCCCGCTCTCAGATTGTTGAGTGCTCTCTCCGCCAAAGGCCTGATCGGGGCGGATAAGATATCCGAGATCAACCTGGAAGAAGATCGTCTGGTCAAGGTTTTCCTGACGGAGGCGGGAACGGCTTTTATTGTGACCCCGGATAATACTGATGAGGATCTGGAGCGCCTGGGCAGATTTATGGCATCGAACAGTTTTGAAACCGGCGCTGCGGGATATGATTTTCGTTTCGAAGGACGGGTGATCAAGCTGCCGGAGAGAGGTCAGATGCAGGGGCAAAGATCTGCTCCTCGCACAGGAGGATCAGGAAATGGCCAAGGGTAAAGAACGTATCGTCGTTGGGTTGGACGTCGGAACCACGAAGATCTGCGCCGTGGTTGCCGCAGTGGGTGATGAGAGTCCCCGGTGTGAGATCATAGGTGTCGGCACGACCCCGTCCAGAGGATTGCGCAAAGGTGTTGTTATCAATATTGACGCTACTGTGGACTCCATCAAGAAAGCTATCGAAGAGGCCGAACTCATGTCCGGGGTTCCTATTCAGGGGGTCTATGCCGGGATCGCCGGCGGTCACATCAAAGGATTCAACAGTCACGGGGTGGTTGCGGTAAAAACCCGGGAGGTCACACGCAAGGATGTTGAACGGGTCATCGATGCTGCTCAGGCGGTTGCCATGCCCCTTGACAGAGAGATGATCCACACTCTCAGCCAGGAGTTCATCGTAGATGACCAGGATGGAATTATGGATCCTCTGGGCATGTCCGGTGTACGCCTTGAGGCTAAAGTCCATATCGTGACCGGTGCTGTAACCTCAGCTCAGAACATCATCAAAAGCTGTAATCGGGCCGGTCTGGATGTGCTGGATATCGTTCTGGAGCCTCTTGCGGCGGCCACAGCTGTTCTCACTGATGAAGAAAAGGAGCTGGGTGTCGCTCTGGTGGACATCGGCGGCGGGACAACCGATGTGGCTATTTTTGGTGAGGGCAGCATCAAGCACACAGCTGTCCTTGCCCTTGGCGGCCTGAACCTCACCAACGATATAGCTTACGGTTTGAGAACCCCCGCTACAGAGGCCGAAAAGATTAAAAGAGAATACGGCTGCGCACTTGTGGACATGATCCGGGAAGATGAGGAAGTGGAAGTGTCCGGTGTCGGAGGCCATAAAAAGAGAAAAGTCTCAAGGATTTCGCTGGCCGAGATCATTGAACCGAGGGCCGAAGAATTTTTTGAACTGATCAACCGTGAAATCCTGAAATCCGGATATACCGACAGGGTTGCCTCGGGGATAGTCCTGACGGGAGGTACAGTTGTCATGAACGGAATGACGGAACTGGCTGAGCAGGTTTTCAATCTTCCGGTCCGTCCTGGTTTTCCGCGGGATATTGGTGGACTGGTGGATGTCGTCAACAGTCCTATGTATGCCACCGGTGTGGGCCTGGTGAAGTACGCCTCGACCCACCGGGGGGAAGGCGGTTTCGGAACCAATGAATCCAGGATCTTCGAGAAGATCCTGGCTCGTATGAAGGGATGGCTTAAAGAATTTTTCTAAATAGAAATAAGAGAGCAGTGCAGGGAACACTGCCGATATTCCAGGGAGGTGACAAATGTTTCAGTTCGATGATGACAGCAAGGACCTGAAGGCCAGTATCAAGGTCATCGGTGTCGGAGGCGGAGGCGGGAACGCGATCAATAATATGATCAAGTCGCGTCTGAAGAACGTCGACTTTATCGCCGCCAACACCGATGCACAGGCGCTTAAGGAATCCAACGCTACCACCAGGGTCCAGATGGGGGTTGAGGTGACCCATGGCCTTGGTGCAGGCGCCGACCCCGAGGTCGGCGCGAAGGCCGCCGAGGAAAGCGAGGACCTGATTCGGGAAAACCTCATTGGCGCAGACATGGTGTTTATCACAGCGGGTATGGGAGGCGGAACCGGTACCGGAGCCGCTCCAGTAGTGGCCAGTCTGGCAAGAGAAGCCGGCGTGTTGACGGTTGGGGTCGTGACCAAACCCTTTGATTTCGAGGGACGTGTTCGAATGAAGAACGCTGAAATCGGCCTGGAGGAACTGCGCAAGTCTGTCGACACCATGATCGTTATCCCCAATGACAGGATCTTCTCGGTGATCAAGCACGGTGCACTGGCATCGGATGCGTTTCACGTCGTGGACGACGTCCTTCACAGCGCGGTGAAGGGAATATCGGATCTCATAACCAAACCCGGACGAATCAATCTGGACTTTGCCGACGTCAAACGGGTAATGGAGGGCAAGGGCCGGGCGCTCATGGGAACCGGGATGGCCGCGGGGGATGACCGTGCTCCTGAGGCCTCCCAGACAGCCATCTCCAGCCCCCTGCTCGAGGACAACAGCATAGACGGCGCTACCGCTGTTCTCATAAACATCACCGCAAACAAGGGAATCGGTATGCAGGAGATACAGACAGCCTCAGCCATCGTCAGAGGAGCTGTTCACGATGATGCCGAGATTATTTTCGGATGGGTTGAGGACGACTCCATGGGTGACGATCTCATGGTTACAGTCATCGCCACCGGATTCGGAAGGGACGACATCGAGCGAGGCCTGGATCCCAGACGGACCACCTGGATAGGTGACAAAAATCAGGATCCTGAGATACCGACCTTCATCCGTAAAGGACAAAGTGAGCAGCCGCCTGAGAAGGCAAGGCGCCCGAGCATTTCCATTATTGAGGAGGACGAATTCGAGGTCCCGGCGTTCCTGAGACGCCAGGCGGACTGAAATCACGTGACTGCCAAGCCTGGGCCGGAGGAGTCCTGGTTGTCACCGCCGCCCGGCAGGGGCGGTGAACTGAGGATCGCGGCCGCCTATCCCAACAGCTATTGGGTGGCCATGTCAAATCTGGGATACCAGACGACTCTACGGGCTTTCCTGGAAAGGCCCGGTTTCGATGTGCGCAGGGTGTTCTGGGATGGTCAGAGCCTCCATTTCCCTGACGGAGGCCGCTCCCTGTCGGAGTTCGATGTCGTTGCTTTTTCTGTTTCCTACCAGCCTGACATGGTTCACCTCCCCCGGATGCTGGAAGCTGGAAGGCTGTCGATATCATCCCCTCCCGGTGACAGGCCCATCGTTATTGGCGGTGGGGTCGCCCTGACCATCAACCCGGAGCCGGCCGCTCCCCTTTTTGACCTCATCGTTATCGGTGATTCTGAACCCGTTCTGCCCGCTCTGATGGATCTTTTCCTGTCGGGTGAGTGTGACGTGGAAAGTCTTTTTCAGTCTGCGTCCGAGCTGCCCGGGATCTACATCCCATCCCTTTATATTACCCCTGAGCCGAGCGACTCATTATATCTGCTGCCTGTTCCAGGTGCCGGGATCCCTGCCAGTGTTAAAAGGGCGGCTGTCCAGTCCATCGACCCGGATCCGGCCAGGCCGGCAGTCGTTGCAAAGCAAACCGAATTCGGGTCCATGTATCTTCTGGAGATTTCCAGGGGGTGTCCTGGCCGGTGCGCATTCTGCGCTGCTTCTTCCGTGTGCGGCCAGGTGCGCTTTCTTGGCCTGAAAAGGTTCCAGGAGGAACTGGCAGTCGGAATGCGTTACAGAAAAAAAATAGGACTCGTGGGAACGGCTGTGTCATACCATCCTCATCTTCTGGAGATAGCTCAGATGGTTCACGAGGTTGGAGGCAGGTTCTCGCCTTCCTCCATTCGATTGGAGCGCATGACCCCTCAACTGGCCGATCAACTGGCTGTCAGTGGACACAGGACTGTGGCTCTGGCGCCGGAAGCGGGAACCGAGGATCTGAGAACCACTGTTGGCAAGGGTTTTCCCGATAAAACAGCCTTGCAGGCTGTGGATATGCTGCAACATGCCGGCATTCCCAATGTTAAGCTGTATTTCATGGTGGGCTTGCCAGGTGAGACTGATCCGGATTCCTCTGCCATTGTAGGGCTGGTCAGCGACATCAGGGAGCGCGTTGTTCAAGCTGGACGCAAACGCGGGAAGGTTGGTACAGTATCTGTGAACGTCAATCCGTTCATTCCCAAGCCTCACACCCTCTTTGAGCGTAAACCGATAGCCGAAGAGGATGTCCTGGTCCGCAGATTGAAAGGTGTCAGGGATGGACTTGGGAGGCTGGGGGGCGTTAAGGTGCAGACCGGATCAGTGCGGGGAGCGTATCTGGATGCCCTGCTTTCCCTGGGAGACAGACGGCTGGCCGGGCTTCTTGGACAACTGCCCAGATCCGGAATCTCCCTTAAGAGGCTGGACAAGATAGTAAAAGACGCCTCAAGGATTCTCTTTGAAAGGGAATCAGCGGATTTGCCATGGACCTTTATTGGTAATGATTGATTTAGTGGTAAGGACTATGTACTAAGGACTAAGGACGGAACCTCAGGACCTGGCTCATAGCACATAGTACTTCTTTATAAACAAACGGAGAACCCATGAGTCCAATCAGATCAGCGCAGAGATGGTGGTCCCAGAGAAAGAAAGTTATCCTCGCTTCCACTTCCCCGCGCAGAAAAGAACTTCTGGAACTGACCGGCCTCAAATTTCAGGTGGAAGTTCCCGAGGTCAACGAGAAGATCCTCCCCGAAGAGGGTCCGAAGGAACATGTTGAGAGACTGGCCCTTGAGAAGGCTTACAGCGTGGCCAGAAAACACACTCACGATATCGTCATCGGTTGCGACACAGTGGTCGTTCTGAACGGCCGCATAATCCTTGGAAAGCCGAAGGACAAGAAGGACGCGAGGTCGATGCTGACGCAGCTGGGCGGAAAGGAACACACTGTACAGTCAGCAGTGGCGGCCGTCTGGTTCAACCGAAGTAAACAGCGGCTGGTGACTGTGGAGACCCGTGTCCGCATTAAGCAGTTCGAGGACTGGGAGATCTCCTGGTATCTCAACTCTGGCGAGCCCATGGACAAGGCAGGCGCATACGCCATCCAGGGAAGAGGGGCCATCTTCGTCGAAGGGATCGTCGGGTCCTACACCAACGTGATCGG
>QIEJ01000100.1 GCA_003228585.1 Pseudomonadota bacterium | reverse complement strand
AAACCTGGAACCGCTTCACTCAAACGTTACCGTCCCGTTTCCGAAGCGATTCTCGACTTCCTGGACCATCTCGTCGGATGCTCCGACGCGCAAGGAATCCTCCGTCCAGATAACAGCCTCAGCTTTCGTGGGTATGGTCAGTCTGAGTTTCACCCGGCAATCCCCAGTGTGTTTCTGGAGGATGGATCTAAGGAGTCCGAGATCCTCATTCGTCAGCCCGAGGGTCGTGAGGTTGATCTGGACAACGCTGGTGACCTTCTTTCGGTAATTTTCCAGAAGCTCCAACCTGTGGACCTTGACCTTCGGTTTATCCCCGTTGGAATCAACAACACCCTCCACTAAAATCGGGTCATCAGATGATATCGCCGCAGCAGCTTCCTTGAAAACATCCGAAAAAATAATGAGTTCGACGCTGCCGTGCAGGTCCTCCAGTGTAAGGAAGGCCATCCGGTCTCCTTTTTTTGTGTTGATCTCCTTGAGGCTCTGTTTGATGCCGGCCACCTTCACCTCTTGTCCATCACTCAGCTCTCCCAGCCTTCCCAGGTCTACAGTGGCATAGCGTTCTAACTCTCTGCGGTGTTTATCAAGTGGATGGCCTGTGATGTAAAATCCCAGGCTCTCCTTCTCATAGGCAAGCCTCTGATGCTCACTCCACGGCTCAACCTCGGGCAGCGGTTCCGTATTCTCAATTCCCATCTGCCTGTCAAACATGCTTATCTGACCGTTGGCCCTGTCCTTCTGTATCTTCTGACCACGCTCCATGGCGATGTCCAGAGCAGCAAGGTTCTGGGCCCGGTCTCCGGTAAACCCGTCGAACGCACCGGATTTGATGAGGCTTTCGACAACCCTTCTGTTTATCTTTCGCAGGTCAACCCTGCTGCAGAAATCCTCCAGAGACCAGAACTCCCCTGCATCGTCCCGCTGTCTTAGAATCTCCTCGAGGGCCGCCATCCCCACGTTCTTCACCGCACCGAGTCCGAAACGTATTCCACCCTCTACGACGTTAAAGGGTGCCTCGGACTCGTTGATGTCCGGTGGAAGAAGATTTATCCCCATATCTTTGCATACACTTATGTGCTGGGTCACCTTGTCAGAGTTGTCCATTTCACTGGTGAGCAGCGCAGCCATGAATTCTTCAGGATAGTGCGCCTTGAGAAATGCAGTGCTGAAGGAGATCAAGGCGTAAGCAGCACTGTGGGACTTGTTGAAGCCGTAACCGGCAAAATACTCCATCATCTCGAATATCTTGCGGGCGCTGTCGGCGGGGACCCCCTTCTGTTTGCATCCCTCCAGGAACCTGGTACTCTGACTTTCCATCTCCTCCTGATCTTTCTTCCCCATGGCCCGGCGAAGGATGTCGGCCTCTCCAAGGCTGTAACCGGCCAGTTCGCTGGCGATCTGCATGACCTGCTCCTGGTAGACGATCACCCCGTAAGTCTCCTCCAGGATCTGTTTGAGCTGAGGAAGCTCATAAGAGATGTCCTGCCGGCCTTGCTTCGTGTTGATGAAATCGGTCACCATCCCGCTGCCAAGGGGGCCGGGACGATACAGAGCAACCAGGGCTATGAGATCTTCGAAGGAACTCGGCTTCATCTTAACCAAAAGGTCCCTCATCCCGGAACTTTCCAACTGGAAAACACCGTCGGTGTTCCCGGATGAAAGAAGCTCATAGGTCATCCGATCCTTCAGACTTAACTCTTCCAGAACCAGGAGCTTCTTCCCATCTTTTCCCAACCTGCGATTAACCAGAGCAAGGGCATTGCTCAGAAGTGTTAACGTTCGAAGACCCAGAAAATCGAACTTGACCAGGCCGATTTTCTCGAGAGCGCCCATGGCAAACTGGGTGATCACCTCACCCTTTGTGCCCCGGTAGAGCGGAACCTGTTCGTCAAGCCTGCCCTCACTGATCACCACCCCGGCTGCGTGAGTTGAAGCATGCCTGTGAAGGCCCTCTATCTTCTGGGCCAGTTCGAGCAGATCAGCCACCCTCTTGTCCTTCTTCATCAGATCCTTGAGTTGGGGCTCTTTCTTGATGGCGTCCACAAGGGTGATACCCAGGATCTCCGGAATCAGCTTGGCGATCCTGTCCACCTCCGCGTAGCTCATATCCAGAGCTCGGCCTACATCCCGAATGGCTCCCCTCGCAGCCATGGTGCCGAAGGTGATGATCTGGGCAACTTTATCCTCGCCGTATTTCCGGGAAACATATTTGATCACCTCGTCCCGTCGATCCATGCAGAAATCAACATCGATATCCGGCATGCTGATCCGCTCGGGATTCAGAAACCGCTCAAAGAGGAGACCGTACGGGATCGGGTCGATATCCGTAATGCCAAGAGAATAGGCTGCCAGAGAACCGGCTGCAGAACCTCGGCCGGGGCCAACCGGGATACCTTCCTCTCTTGCGAAACGGATAAAATCCCAGACAATGAGAAAATATCCCGAGAATCCCATGGCCGTGATGGTCTCGAGCTCTTTGCCGAGCCTTGTCTGGTAACGTTCGAGCACTGTCTCCCTCTCGTCCTCGGGAACTGCGGGAAGGATGTGCTCCATGCGCTTTTCGAAACCGGATCGGACCCTCTCGGCGAGGTATGATTCTGGAGTCCTGTCATCGGGAATGGGAAACCGAGGCAACTGGGTCTGATTCAGTGGTATCTCGAGATTGCACCGCTCGGCGATCTCCAGGGTATTGGACAGAGCTTCGGGGTAGTCCTGAAACTGAACCGACATCTCTTCGGCTGACTTCAGGTAAAGCTCGTGGGCATCCATCCGCATCCTGTCCTCGTCGTTGATGGTCTTGCCTGTCTGGATGCAGAGAAGGACCTCATGCATCCGCTGGTCGTCCCGGTTAAGGTAATGGACATCGTTGGTGGCCACCAGCGGGATGCCCATGTCCCTGGAGATCCTGGCCATCTCGGCGTTGGCCACTTTCTGTTCTTCAAGACCGTTCTGCTGGATCTCGAGGTAATACGAGTCCTGGAAAACGTCTCTATACCAGGCCGCCGTTTCAATGGCCTCTGACTCACGGCCCTTGACCACTCTCCTGGCCACCTCTCCCTTGAGACATGCCGAAAGAACGATCAGGCCCGAGCTGTGCTTTTCAAGAATCTCCCTGTCGATCCTGGGTTTGTAATAGAAACCCTCCCGGTAGGCCACCGAAGACAGCTTGAGCAGGTTATGATATCCATCCATGTTCCTTGCAAGGAGAACCACGTGATAGGCTACCTCACCGTTTTTGTCCGCCTGTTTCTCGGTTCTGTCTCCTGGAGCCACGTAGAACTCACTGCCTATGATGGGTTTGATGCCGGCAGACAGTGCACTCTGGTAGAAATCCACGACACCGAACATGCCGCCGTGATCAGTGATGGCCAGGGCGGGAAAACGCATCCGGGCCGCCTGTTCCGTCAGGTCAGAGATGCGGCAGGCCCCATCAAGAAGGCTGTAGGATGTATGCACATGGAGATGGACAAAATTGACCCGTTTCACAGTCACTTCCGGCTACTCCCACTCAATAGTAAGGTAGATTTTTTTGTTCTTAATCAACAAATTACACCATGCTTCATAGTGCTGTGCACCAAACGTGTTAACACGCCTTGCTCATTGTTTCGTATTTGCTAAACGTCTAACAAGTGCCCCTCGTGCTTCCAACAACGCATCAAACTCTGCGATCGCAACAACACATTTGATGCTCCGTAGGGTGAGAACTACGTCTGCCCCCGTTGCCAACTCAATCGTCTTTTCCTTTCGAGCAAACCCAACATGGCCTCGGACTTTTTTGTTAAAGCGATAAAAGAAGTCTAACGGCGAACAATCGGTTTTGCCACAAGGCGCAGGCATGCCCGGTCTCCACCATAGTGAAAGTTTGGGTTTGTAAAATCGATGCTAGGCGACAAACCCAACCAAGAAGCAATCGATTTAATATAGTATTTTGTGATCGAAGACACGGTAAACTTTTTAATAACTTCGACGGGGGTATAGCTTATTTCTTCTGTAAAAGAATCACAGCAACTATCTAAAAATAAAATCTCAAACCCACAGTCTTCAATCAAAAGTTGGAGACTTTGTTTCGAAAAAAATAAAAAATGCGGAGAATCGGCAGTCCTTTTATCAGAATGTGTCCGCAAATCTACGTGAGGAACCTCAAGAACGAGAGCGCCTTCGTTGTCAATATATTTCCCTACTTCAGTTAAAAATTCACGCGCCCCATTAACGGTAAAGTGCTCTAACGAATGGGAAGAAAGGAGCAGCTTCGGCTTTCGAATTTCTTTAGTCGAACACTCACTTAAACACTCGACAGTTTCTGCATTATAAACGCGACGGAATGCCTCTCGCGCTCCTTGAGCATACTCTACTGCCAGAAGACGCGGGTTTTCTAAAATTCGAATTGCAGAATCAAAACTTGACCCCTTACCAGGCCCGACATCTACAAAGAGGTCACCCGACTTCCAATGTATAAATTGAAGGCCAAGTAGAATTTGCGACATAGATCTATAATCATTCGTAAAAGGCTTCGATAAACGCTTATAGTCAAGAAAAAAGGGGCTATCAAGTGTCCGGTATTCATGCGCATAAAAATCTGACACCTCTTCTCCAGACATATCTGGGACACTAAACCCAAAACCGCAACGACCACAGAAGCAAATTGAAAGAGAATTGAATATTCCACTCTGCTGCCATTTATCATCAATATATTCCACGCCTCCTTGCACGTCAGTATTTTGACATATTGAACAGATTTGGTTTTCGTTCTCTTCTCTCATATTTGTCGTTTTTCTTCTTCTCTTGGTTCGCCCACTTGTGAGCGAGTTTTTACCATAAATGCTGTAAATCCATGTTGCTTACACAGTGCCTTCACAGTCTTAAGTTTCTTCACGTTCAGCTTTTGCCGCCTCTTTAATCTGACCCTCCAGCTACTCCCACTCGATTGTTGCCGGAGGCTTGGAGCTGATGTCGTAGACCACCCGGTTCACACCACGGACCTCGTTGATGATCCGGTTCGATATTCTGGAGAGCAGCTCGTAGGGCAGATGACACCAGTCCGCGGTCATACCGTCCAGACTCTGGACAGCCCGTACCGAGAGAACATTCTCGTAGGTTCTCTCATCACCCATCACCCCTACTGTCTTTATAGGCAGCAGGACGGCAAAAGCCTGCCAGATGTTGTCGTGGAGACCCGAAGCTCTGATCTCCTCACGAACGATGGCATCAGCCTCCTTCAGGATATGGAGACGTTCATCGGTCACCTCCCCGATGATCCTGATGGCCAGGCCGGGACCCGGGAACGGGTGTCTCTTCACGATCTCATCCGGCATTCCAAGTTCCCTGCCGACATGTCTGGCCTCATCCTTGAACAGCTCACGGAGGGGCTCAATGAGCTTCAGATTCATGATATCGGGAAGCCCCCCAACGTTGTGGTGGCTTTTAATGGTTGCAGAGGGCCCTTTGAAGGACACACTCTCGATGACATCGGGATAAAGTGTCCCCTGGGCCAGATACTGCACCTTGCCTATCTTTTCGGCCTCTATTTCGAACAACCTGATGAACTCGTTACCGATTATCTTTCTTTTCTGTTCCGGATCCTCGACTCCCTTCAGTTTATCCAGGAAAGAATCCGCGGCATCGAGAACGATCAGGGGAATCTGGTAGTAGTCCGAGAAGACCGTTTTTACCCTCTGAACCTCGTTTTTTCGAAGGAGCCCATTGTCGACGAATACGCAAGTCAAACGGTCGCCTATTGCCCGATGGACAAGTACTGCGACCACCGAAGAGTCCACACCGCCTGAGAGGGCGCAAAGTACTCTGCCCTCATCGCCTACCTCACGCCTGATCTGTTCGACAGCCATGTCGATGTAGGAACGGGCTGTCCACAGGGGTTGCAGTCTGCATATCTTGAAGAGAAAGTTCTCCAGGATCTCCCTGCCCCTGGGCGTGTGTACGACCTCAGGATGAAACTGAACCGCAAACAGCCGGGACGCGGCTGTATCCTTCATGGCGGCAATCGGTGAGTTCTCTGTGTGGGCGATGGATTGAAAACCGGGTGGAGGGGACTCGATGCGATCCCCGTGACTCATCCAGACCTTGAACCGACTCTCCTCACCTGTCTCAAAACCGGAAAACAGATCACTGTTGTCGTCAGCGCACAGAGACGCCGAACCGTATTCACGACGCTCCGCCTTTCCCACCTGTCCTCCCATCAGATGGGTGATGAGCTGCATCCCGTAACAGATTCCGAGAAAGGGAACGGGGATGTCCAACAGTTCAGGCGGAACCATAAGCGCGTCCTTGTCCAGCACGCTCGATGGTCCGCCTGAAAGGATAATCCCTCTGGGTGAAAACTCACGGATTCTGTCGAGTGACTCGGTGCACGGCAGGATCTCGCAGTACACCTTCAGCTCCCGGACACGGCGCGCGATGAGCTGAGTATACTGGCTGCCGAAATCCAGGATAAGGATCTTTTCGTCGTGGATGTCTTTTGAGGGCATCGATGTCACCGCTGAACATATAATTTCAGATTCCAAATTCCAGATTCCAAATTGAACCAGGAACTCTTACCTCACTTATTTCAAATTCCAGATTCCAGAGAAACAGAAGCACACTTAATTATAATTTTTATTCATTTTGAGACAACTTATTTGAAATTTGGAATGTGAAATTTGGAATTCCTACTCCAGCCAGTAATTCGGTGCTTCCTTGGTGATAATCACATCGTGGACGTGGCTTTCCTTGAGACCCGCAGCCGTTATCCTTATGAACTGCGCGCTCGTCCGCAGTTCCTCAAGATCGCGGCTTCCCGTATAGCCCATTCCCGACCGCAATCCCCCGACAAGCTGGAAGACGGTAGCGGACAGGGGGCCGCGATGGGGAACCCGCCCTTCAATTCCTTCGGGAACTAATTTGCCCTCGAGTTCCACCGATTCCTGAAAATACCTGTCCTTGCTGCCCTTCTTCATGGCCTCAAGGGAACCCATGCCCCTGTATACCTTGTAGGATCTTCCCTGGAAAAGAACCAGTTCACCCGGGCTCTCGTCGGTCCCTGCAAAGAGGCCTCCGATCATGGCCGAGTTGGCTCCGGCTGCAATGGCCTTAACGATGTCGCCACTGTATTTAATCCCGCCGTCGGCGATAATGGGAACTCCACTTCCCTTGGCGGCCTCGGCACATTGGTGGATGGCTGATACCTGCGGAACGCCCACACCGGATATCACCCTCGTGGTACAGATGGACCCAGGTCCCACTCCCACCTTGACAGCGTCTGCGCCGGCGTCGATGAGTGCCCGGGTACCCTTGGCGGAAGCGACATTACCGGCGATGACATCCACATCGGGATAGCTTTTCTTGACCAACCGAACCGCGTCGATCACACCCTTTGAATGACCGTGAGCTGTGTCAACTGCCAGTACGTCGACGCCCGCCTCGACGAGGAGGGGTGCTCTCGTTTCCAGGTCTTCACCTACACCGATGGCCGCACCGACGCGCAGCCGTCCCATATCGTCCTTGCAGGAGTCGGGGTACTTCCTGGACTTTTCGATGTCCTTGATGGTGATAAGGCCTTCCAGATTGTAATCGTCGTCGACTACCAGAAGCTTCTCGATACGATGCTCATGAAGAAGGCTTTTTGCCCCCTCCAGGGTGATCCCGGGCCGGACGGTCACGAGGTTCTCCCTGGTCATGACCTCCGAAACTTTTTTGCCGAACTGCGTTTCGAATCTCAGGTCCCGGTTCGTCAGGATCCCCACCAGCCTGCCCTTCCTTGAACCCTCTTCAGTAATGGGAAGCCCCGAGATCCTGTACTGGGACATGAGCTCAAGGGCCTCATGGACTTTCTGATCAGGATGCATTGTGATGGGATCGACGATCATCCCGCTTTCAGATTTCTTGACCCTGTCGACCTCCCCGGCCTGTTCATCGGCCCCCATGTTCTTGTGGACGATGCCGATACCGCCCTCCTGAGCCATGGCGATGGCAGTCCTGGATTCGGTGACGGTGTCCATGGCAGCACTGAGAAGCGGGACGCTGAGGGTGATGTTTTTCGTCAGACTGGTCTCCAGGTTGACTTCGGAGGGAAGGACAGCTGATTCGGCGGGTAACAGCAGGACATCATCGAATGTCAGGCCAACATCTACCGAGTCCTTTATCATGGATTTTCTCCTTCTTGTTCAGCCCGAAAATTCCGAAAACCCCGCCCAGGGCGGGGTCAGCGATATGATTGTCCCTTAGAAATCCACTGATGAATTTGATGAGATTAGATGGTAAACCCTCAAGTGTCAAGCCCTTCGA
>QIEJ01000272.1 GCA_003228585.1 Pseudomonadota bacterium | reverse complement strand
ATAACCTTTGTTACAGCTGCCACGACAAGGAATCCATGGCAACTCATCGGCATCCGGTTGGTGTTGTCCCGACATTTACCTTTGCTGAGATCAAGCTCAACGAGTTGGGTGAGCTGGAATGTATGTCCTGTCACAATCCTCACTCAGCGGAAGGTGAGCATCTGTTACCGGGGAATGGCTGTGCAGCATGTCACACCTATTAATGATCTGTTCTGTGTTCCTTTAGAGGAGGCGGCGCCCTTTTCCGGGTGAATCCGGCCCGATAAGAGTATGAAATTAAAACGTCCAGGAACAGCCGCAGGTTATTTCCCCGCGATACTCCTCCTGTCAACGGTTCTCCTTCTCGCTCTCATCCTCGCGTCCCTGGGTCAGCGCAGTCTGGAACGGGAGAAGGCGCTCCTTTTTGATCTGAAGGGGAAACAGGCGGAGTTCATAGTCAGGTCATTGGCCTCGGCCAGCCGCATCAACGTTCTCATGTTGGATCCTTCGAGTCGGTATCTGGAGCGTTTTGTTAACGATGCGGCACAGGCCGGCGAGGTTGTGTTCATAGCCGTATACGATCACATGGGCCAGCTTGTCGCGGGCAGCCACAGGTTCGATCCGGATCTCCATGGGATGACCGTGGCAGAGATCGAAGGCCGGCTGGGCAGCGAGGAAGGAACTTTTTTCCTCGATAACTACCCTGATTTTGGCAAGGTCTACACACTGGTGAGAAGATTTTTTCCCTTCGATCGCTCCTGGCTTCACTTTAGAATGCTGGGTATCCCTTCTATTCCCGGGATCACGGACGACGAGGACCCTCAAGGAGATGGTGCAGGAACATACTATGCCCTCGTAGGCATGGAAGCGGCTGATCTGGATGAGGCCGTCAGAAAGGGTACCAGACAGGTCCTTCTCAACGGTTTCATGTTTCTCCTTATCGGGACCATAGGCTTTTACTTCCTCATTCTCGTACAGGGCTACTATTCAGCAAAAAGGGCCTTGACCGATGTGAAACAGTTTGCCGTGGACGTTATCGATGGCATGGCTGAGGGTCTGATCAATATCGACAACATGGGGATCCTGAGAACTGCAAATCCAGAGGCTGAGGTAATACTCGGTATCGGTAAAAAGGAGCTGGTTGGAAAACACTGGCGCGAAGCTTTCGATGACAAGGCGTGGGAACCCGCATACCGATTCCTTTCCAGCGGCACACCGTTCTACGATCTTGAGATCCCTCCCGGCGATTCCAACCGGCCCTATTTACGGATAACGATGATCCCTGTGAGAGGAGAAACTGGGGGAGTCGTTCTCTTTTTACGAGACCTTGGGGAGGTTAAAAGCCTGCAGGCTGAGGTCCACAGATCGGAGAGGCTGGCCGCTCTTGGCCGCATGGTTGCCGGTATGGCCCACGAGATCCGCAATCCACTCAATTCCATACGGGGATTCAGCCAGCACTTGCAGAGCCGTTTCGCGGCTGATAGCGTTGAAAGAAGGTCGGTTGATACAATTGTCAGGGAAGTGGACAGGCTGAACCGGGTTATTACGGAACTGCTGGATTTTTCCCGGCCAAAGGATCCGGATCTTTCCCAAATCGACCTCAATGAGATTGTCAGATCCACTACCGTTCTGATAGAGGGGGAAGCTTCCAGCCAGGGTGTGACCTGTGTCGAGGATCTGAGTCCTGGCCCGGTTCGCTTTCTGGGCGATGGTGATTCTCTGAAGCAGCTTCTGCTCAACCTGTTTCTCAACGCCATTCAAGCCATGTCTGATGGAGGCGTATTGACCGTAAGCACATCAGTTACGGGAGACAGGGCCGTTTTAACCGTTTCAGACACCGGAGCAGGTATTGATGAAGTGGATCTGGACAGAATCTTTGAACCTTTCTATACAACCAGGGAGACTGGAACCGGATTGGGACTGTCAATTGTCCATCGGATAGTGCAGGATCACGGCGGGGAGATCAGGCTTAAGTCTTCCCCCGGGCAGGGTACGACTTTCGTTATAAGGTTTCCCCTTGCCGACAAGTGAGATATGTGGGAGAGGGGGAGCATGGGCGCATGGGCGAGGGGGAGCATGGGCGCATGACGCAGGTTTCGAAGTGATTGGATCAAGCGATTGTCATCGCGAGCTGAACCCGTGCGAAGCGATCCCGGCGATCCGGGACTGCTTATGTCGCAAAACGCCTCGCATGGACAGGTGTCCTCGATCATCTGAGATTGCCACGTCAGCCACAGAATGCGGGCCTCCTCGCAATGACAACCGCTTTGATTTTGGATCTTGGATTGAGCACGTTGGACCTTGAACCTTGAACTTGGAACCTTGAAACCCTGAACCCGAATAAACTATGCCAAACGCAGCAGACAGAAAAGCGCACACAATCCTTGTGGTCGATGACGAAACATCCCAGCGGGAACTTCTGGAAATGGTTCTTTCCGAGGAGGGCTATTCGGTTGAGATGGCCTCCAATGGTGAGGAGGCAGTAAAAAAGGTATCCGATCGGTTTTACAACCTGGTTGTCATGGATCTCAAGATGCCCGGAATGGGGGGTCTTCAGGCTTTAAAGGAGATCAAGCAGATCTCACCAACGGTGCAGGTTCTCATTATAACGGCCTACGCCAGCGTCGATTCAGCAGTGGATGCCATGCGTTCCGGAGCCCTGAGCTATCTGACCAAACCCGTCGATCTCGAGGAACTTAAGATCCAGGTGGAAAAGACCATGGAATTTTCCGATCTGGTAGCTGAAAATGTTGCCCTACGCGCTCAGGTGGAGGGCAGTTTCCAGGCAAGTGAAATAATCGGTGAGAGTCCCAAACTTTTTGAGATATTTGAAGCCCTCAAGATGGTGGCGCCCACGGACGCTACAGTACTAATCCTTGGTGAGAGCGGTACAGGAAAGGAGTTGATCGCAGACGCGATCCATCTTAACAGTCCGAGGGCCAAAGGACCTTTGGTGAAGGTAAACTGCGCCGCTCTCCCTGAAACCCTTCTGGAGAGCGAGCTTTTCGGGCATGAAAAGGGCTCATTCACCGGGGCAACCTCCAGAAGGGAGGGTCGTTTCAAACTTGCTGACGGCGGCTCCCTGTTCCTGGATGAGATCGCGGAGATGAGCCTTCTCCTTCAGGCGAAACTTCTCAGGGTAATCCAGACGAAGACCTTTGAGCGCGTCGGGGGGACAGAAAGCATTAAGGTTGACGTACGCATGATAGTTGCGACCAACAGGGACCTGGATGTGGAGGTACAGGAAGGGCGTTTCAGGGAAGACCTCTATTATCGACTGAACGTCATTCCCGTAACCCTTCCGGCTTTGAGAGAGAGGAGGGAGGATATCCCCCTTCTGGCTGACTACTTCCTGAAGAAAATATCGGAACGCAACAGCAAAAATATCAGAGGTTTTTCACCAAAGGTCGTGGATCTGCTGATGAGGAGCCGCTGGAAGGGTAACATAAGAGAGCTTGAGAACGTAGTAGAAAGAGCCCTGATAATGGCCCGCGGTGAATACATTCAACCGGAGGATCTGCCGGCCAACATCCAGGATCAGGAGAGCATGGAATCCATTGGCGTGACACCGGGTCGTCCACTGAGCGAGGTGGAGAAAGAGGCCATTACACAGACACTTCGGTTGACAGGTGGCAACAGGACTGAAGCGGCAAAGCTCCTCGGTATCAGCCGGAGGACCCTTCAGTACAAACTCAAGGAATACGGGATAACTGCAAGGGATGAGCATTAACTGCACCAGATTGTGATGGGGGGTATGCAAAATTTGCACTTGTTTCATGGGTAAAAAATGAAAATTTTCCTTGAAATTGCTTCAAATTTGTATATATTGCAAAGCGTTAAGGTTCTCTGACAAGCTGTTATATTTTCTGGCATGACCTCTGCAATGATCGTACGGCAGTGATCTTTGTTGGTGCAGAGGGAGGTCAAGGGAAATGTACTATCGATTGGTTCTGGAAAATGGCCACATGGGTGCCGGCAAGTCTATCGACACGGTTCGCTACTTCAGAGCCGAGAATCCTGTGGATCTGTTTTCAGCCGTTGCCAGAATACCCAGAGTGAAGGGAAAGGGTTCGGCGACTGGTGTTAAGCTCATTGAACCCATCACACGTGATCAGTATGAACAGGGTGTCGCCATGACTCAGGACAATCCCTATCTTGCCCGCAGAAAAAGAAAGAAAAAGGGAAGGAAAAAGAAGGAAACGATCTTCCATTAATTAACCCCCAACTCCGCCAGGCCGTCAGGCCTGGTGGAGATGCACCCCCAATGCTCGGTACTTTACCGAGCCGGTCCCTCAACGGCCCCCAACGTTGAGGGACCATTTTTTTTACGGATCAAGATCCAACATCCAAGATCCAAAATCACCACACGCCCATGGCGTGACCGGCGTGGCGAAGAAGCAATCCCGCTTGATCGAGGTAACTCGTTCAGTCGAGGAATATTGCGACCGCGTCGGTCTCGTATGGCCGGGATCGCTTCACGAGCCAACCGGTTCGCGATGACTTCGCGGTAGTCATTGCGAGACCCAAAGGGACGAAGCAATCCCATGATGCGAAGCGACCGGTGCGGTCTTGTATGGTGAAATTTTTATACGTGGATTTTTGGACCGCTTTGTGTAAATGAATGATGATGACTTCGCAAAAAGTCCATTCTTTTATCGTGTTGGCCATGATGACAGCTTTCGTCGGCTGTTCGGGAACCACTACCCGAACAGACAGCGCCTGGCAGGGCAGCCAGGTTACCGGTGTTTTAATGGACGATAGCGGTCAACCCATTGAGGGTGCCTATGTTTACGCTTATGGAGGGTCCAGAGTAAACATTCTCGGACCTGCTGATGCCATGAGTGAGAGGACCGATGCCGATGGGGTTTACACTGTCATTGTTCCAGGCGGGGAGTATCGCATGGTGGCAAGAAAGAGGCTCTCCGGAGCCATCGGTGGCCCCCTCAGGAACGGGGACATGGTTGGAAAGAGACCGAAAACAGTGGTTACCCATTCTTCTGTGGTATCAGATCTGGATATTGTCATGCGGGTTTTTGAACAGGGTAAAGATGGAGATCCTGCCAGAATGCTGGCCACGAACACTGTTGTGACCGGAGCCATACTGGATGAAGCGGGAAATCCGTTGGCCGGTGCTCATGCTTTTGCTTACCAGGGTGATTTCAGAAAAGATCCACCGGATTTCCTCTCGCCCACAACCGACATGGATGGCCGATTCACACTCAGCTTACCCGGTGGGGGTGAGTACACCGTCGGGGCCAGGACAGGTTTCAGGGGTCGTCCTCGTAATGGGGACCTCATAGGTTTCTGGGGCAATTCGCGCCGGTCCAGGAGCATCGTTGATGGAAAAACCACCAGTGGTGTGACCCTGGTCCTCAAGGCCTACGGGGAATTGAATGATGGCAGTTGATAGTTCGAACATGGTTTTTTTTATAGGGGCCGGTCCCGGTGATCCGCGTTACCTTACGCTGGAGGGGATGGAAGCCCTGGAGAAGTGTCATCTGGTTTATGCGCTGCCCCCTTATCCCGAAACCTTTTCTGCATACCTCGACGGAAAACTGATCCGGGATCCCTTCGAATTGATTTTCTCAGAGATAAACCTGGAGGTTGAGGCCGCGCTCAATAACGGGTCGGTTGGATTCCTCGTTCCGGGCGACCTCACCGTCTTCTCCCCTTTCCTGCCTCTTGTGGAGCACTTTGGAGAGAGGTCGCTGGTCATCGCCGGGGTTGGTATCCTTAACGCTGCGGCCGCCCTTATCAAAAGGACCCTCGACATGCCCGATGTGAGCCACTCCGTTGTCCTGACCAGCCCGAAGCACATCGACAAACATGGTGATGGACCATCCCTGGCCGAACTTTCTTCGGCAGCCGGCACCATGGTCCTGTATATGGTCAACAGGCCTCTGACGGATCTGGTGGAGGAGCTGAAGCCGGGATTCGAACCTGAAACACCGGTGGTTGTTGTCTACCGCATCGGGCTCGAGGGGCAGCGCATTTACCAGGGCACCCTTTCGGACATCGCCCGGGTGGTGGGAGAGGACGATATCTTCGGGCTCGAATCGGGCAAACCGTCCCTGGGGATAGTCCTCATTGGAGAGGTCCTGGAGGCCCATGCGGATCCGTCCTTATGGAACCGCCGCAAGGAAAAGTTCTGGGATAAGCGTTTTCGGTGACGGACACGGTGACGCGGTTTTGCGATAGGGCGAGGTAACGGAGTGTCGATGGTAGGTGGGGGTCATTGCGAGGAATCCTGCCTATCGCCGGATGACGAAGCAATCTCAACCATACAAGACTGCTTCCGTCGCAAAACGCCTCGTCCGGACATGTGGCCTCGACTATCTGGGATTGCCACGTCGGCCAAAGATTGAAGGCCTCCTCGCAATGACAACCGTTGGACCTTGGACCTTGGACATCAGACCTAAATATGCTCATGAAAACACCCGAAATCCTCGCACCAGTCAATGATGTCAACGAGGTGACTCCGCTACTGGAGGCCGGGGCCGATTGGCTGTACGGAGGGTGCCTGCCTCGCCAGTGGTCAGAGAAATACCCGGCCACCGTTCTCCTGAACCAGAGGACCTTTTCAAGTGCCCAGATCAGCTCACTCGAGGATCTGACAACGGTTGTGTCGCTGACCAATGAGGCGGGAGGACGCTTTGCCCTGACTATCAACGCTCCTTTTTTCATGGACGAGCAGTATCCGCCGGCCCTGGAGCTGGCCCGTTTTGCGAAAGATATCGGAGTTTCGGCTCTAATCGTAGCGGACCCGGGGCTGATCCGGATGATCGGCCGGGAAGGGATAGACATACCCATACATCTGAGCACAATGGCCGTGGTGTCCAATAACTCCGCGGTGGCTCTGTTCCGGTCCATGGGAGTCGAACGGATAGTGCTCCCCAGATTTCTTAACCTGAAGGAAGTGGCCTCCCTGTGTGAGAGTTCACCGGAAATGGATTTTGAGGTGTTCATCCTTGTGGGCAAATGTCCCAACATAGAGGGCATGTGCTCCTTCCTCCATGACGACTCCGGTGGGAGATGGCCATGCGAGTGGGCCTTCAGCGTGACCTGCGCCGATGGGTCAGCTCCGCCGGAGGGTATCGGAGCCGCCATCGATGGCGTGCGGTCCACTGATCGCCGCGATGGATGCGGACTGTGCGCCCTGCCCGCTCTGATCAGGGCCGGTGTTTCCGCATTCAAGATCGTGGGTAGAGGTGCCTCACTGCAGAGGAAAACAACCCTTGTCAATGCGCTTTTCCAAACAATTGGCCAAATACCAGGCGATCCGCCCGGTGACCTGCCCAATGGTGCTGATACTGAGTGGTTCACACACTGTCGAAAGGTTTACAGTTCCCTTTTCAGCAAAGATTGTCTTGCTCATAACTGCTATTTTTCTGAGATCAGGGCAGGCCAATGAGGCACAGGTTCCTTGATTTGGCGGGACTCACGGAAGGCAGGCTCCCGCCGTCGCTCGTTGAGCTGCGGCGGACAGGCAGGGCGGGGAGGGAAGGCGGCAGCCTGGATTGGGACGGTTACCGTGTGGGATCCGAATCCTGTGTCCACCTGCTGCCCGATCGCGACAGGCTGCTGAACTCTGGTGTTCCGGAAGGGAAATCGAGAACCCTTGTCACTCCCATCACCGGACCTTCAGGTCTGGATAGAATTCTCGATCTTGCCATTTCAGTTCACCAAAGTGGATGGGGAGAGATCGTGGTCAATGACTGGGGGGTCCTGAATGAACTGTCCCCTGTCGCCGGGAAGAAGATCACGGCAGGCCGGCTCCTGATGAGACTCAGACGCGGGCCCGGCAGCGAGCATCCATGGCCGTGTCTCGATGACGATTCCAGGAGGTATTTCGCCTGGGGCCCTCTGTGTGATGGGCCCTTCCTTGACTTCCTTGCCGGGATGGGGATAACAAGACTCGAGGTAGACCCTCCACGGCACTGGTACCCCCTGCCGGGTCTTCAGGATTTCAGGGTGTCGCTCCACGGTGACAACAGGCTGATCTCGGTGTCGGCCCAGTGCCCGTGGTTGTATCATCCCGGGAAGGATAACTGGTCAATCACCATGAACTGTGAGAAGAGCTGTCTGATGTCCGGTCCGGTCCTGCTTCACTCAGAACACCTGGACAAGCCCCTCGTCCAGCGGGGCATGGAGATCCTGGAGGATGCCTCCGGCAGCTGGAAAGAGGAGGATCTTCCTCCCGAGGTGGACCGGATTATTTACTCCCCGGATCCATCATTTGGCACAGTAAATGCTAGTATTTAAAAGATTTGAACCTTCCGGATGATGCGCACCCGGATGGTTCGTGA
>QIEJ01000053.1 GCA_003228585.1 Pseudomonadota bacterium | reverse complement strand
GATCCACCTCGCGTGCTCCAGATCGTCCAGGGTGGTGATCTTGATGTTCCCCGGATCACCCGGGACGATCCTCACCGGGTGTCCGTTCCACTCAACGAGAGAGGAGTCGTCAGTGGCCTGGTAGTTTTCTTTCCTCGCCCTCCGGTAGGCGGCCATCAGGACATCACGGTGAAACGCCTGAGGCGTCTGAACAAGATAGAAATTTTCCCTTGAAAGTGTCGAGGAAACCGTCTCCCCGCCATCCTCCGACAGCTTTACCGTGTCTGTTGCGGGCATGGCTGCAATGGCCGCTCCCCACTGAACCGCCGCGGACAACACCTCGTTGATCAGATGGGATGTCACGAAGGGCCGCGCACCGTCATGCACAAGCACGATATCCCGGTCCGCAGGAATTACGGACAGCAGTTCCCAGACCGTATGCTGTCTCTCATCCCCTCCGCCGAGGACCGTGACCTGATCCTCCAGTCCGTACTTCTTGACAATTTCCCTTTTACACAGGTCCACTTCATCGGGCCGCACAGCGGCCGTAATCATATCCAGATGGTCGTTATTCAACAGGGCCTTGAGAGTGCGCGTGAGAAGAGGCACACCTGAAATATCCAGGTAAGCCTTACTGTAGCCCAGGCCCATTCTGACGGCCGATCCCGCGGCGGGTACTATCGTGTGTATGCGCCCTAACATTTCATCCTATGCGGTCGTCCATAGCACATCATCTGCTGCGTTATCGGGTCTTGGCAATCCTCGATCACGCCTGCGGCGTGACGGCCTTGCATCTGGCGCACTCTGAACGACCTTAAGTTCAAATTATCTGAACTCCAAGTTTCAGGTTTCTGGTTCCAGGTCAGATCAAAGAACAGGCGCTTGTCACTGCGAGGTGTTTTCCGACCGAAGCAGTCTCAACTTGTTGAGATCGCCACGTCACCCTTTGATCATAATCAGGGTGACTCGCGATGACGATCGCAACTCTCTGCGTCCTGAAACCTGGACTATAAACCACATACTGTTACCGTAACTATTACTTGCCACCAGTTCTTATCCCCTTAGTACATAGCACTTAGTACTTAGTACTAAACTCAAAACAGTTTCCCCTGATCGTCTTCGTCCCTGCTGTGGGTGCCGGGCTGTGCATCTTCCGCCACTTCTGATTCCGGGGCTCTGATTTCATCTCTGTTAAACAAAAAAGACCTTCGCATGCCCCTTACGTAAGCCTCGACGGCGTCCGGATCGGCATTGGCGGTCTTCACCATATCCATCTTGGCATCGAGATCGTCGGCGTAATGGATTACCAGGGCCTCCGGAGTGGACGGCACTTTAGGTGAACCATATTCCAGTTCACCATGATGGCTGAGAATAATGTGCAAAAGATCCATTGCCAGCCTGTTCGGAAAACCAGGCACAGAATTAATCCATTCGCGGACCATCTCAACCCCGAGTATGATGTGTCCCAGCAGTTTTCCCTCAAGGGAGAATCGAAAGTCCCCTGCCAGTTCGTATTCCCGAATCTTACCGATATCGTGCAGAAGGCACCCCGCGTTGAGGAGATCTCGATTCAACCAGGTATGAATGTCCGCCACAGCCTCGGCAAATCTGCATACGGCGAGGCTATGTTCGGCAAGCCCTCCGATACGTGCGTGGTGCATGGTAACTGCTGCCGGCGCAATGAAGAACGCCTCCATCAGCGAAGATTCCCTCTCCATCTCCCTGAAAAGAGCCCTGAGCAGGGGTTCTTCAAGACCGGACACCCTTTGGGAAAATTCCTCGCGAAGTCTGTTTTCGGGGATGGCGGAGGATGGATAAAGCTGACGGGGATCTACCCCATGGGTGATCTTTTCGATCCCATCGATGATGAGTTGTGTGCGCTCCCGATAGACACTGCTCGTTCCGCTTGCCTTGACAGGATCACCAGATGCGAGGCCGGGAAGAGATTTCAGTTCCATATCCCAGATTCTCCCCTCGATCTCCTCCTCGGCTGTTCCAAGAATGAGCGCCAGATATGGTTTCCCCTGCTTTGTTCGCCTCTCGGTGATCTCCTTGAGGAGATAAATTCTCCCGGAGGATTCTTTTTTCTTGAGTTTTCCTGTCATTGCGCTCCCTCGTTTATTAGTCACGACTACGCGCCCTCTCTAACCCGCTGGCAGGAGAGAACCATGGCTACATGACGGGCAAAGAACTCCAGCATTGTCACAGTGCTGTCTGGTATCGGCAGATGGGTGTGTTTGCGATCCGCCCCTATAACACCGAGCACCTGCCCCCTGTAGTCGAGGAGTGGAACGATGACGAATATCCTCGACCGGATAGCCTGGATCTCACTGTATGGATGTGCCAGCCGAAGATCAACCGGAACCTTGTCCTGACCATCGAAAAAGATCTTTTTCCCCTCGCGATATGCCTTTGAGATGGCGCCCCCCCGATGGTCCAACGGAATGCGAATCTTTTCAACAGGGTAATCCTCGATCCCTACTGAGGTCATGCATTCGAGCATCTGGGCCTCCTGATCAGGCAGGAAAAGGTTAAGCCGGTCCAGTTCAAAAAGCTCATTGGCCATGATCTCCTGGATGCCGTGGATGACCTTACTGATATCCCCATTGACCAGCGATGCGTGGCTGAGTTCGTACTGAAGCTCATGGAGCCGGGTCAGATGCCGGTTGCTCTCCGTCAGGTCCCTGTTCGCCTCTTTCAGCCCCTGCCTGAGCCGAAGGACCTCCATCTCCAGTTCAAAGGCGTCCATCAGTGCCGACAGGACCTCAATCTGTCCCTCCAGCAGATCCGAGTGTCCCGGCGGGAAGGCCAGGTACATCGCAAGAAATGGTCCTTGATCCTTCTCACACCTGAAGGACCGAAAGACGATATCTCCAACGCCCTTGATCTCTTCCTGCAGTCGAATCCCGTCATGGCTCCCGGTATCTCCCGTGACCTGACGCCGGACCCAATCCGCAAGAGAGGTGGGAGGGTCTCCCCAGGACCTGTGCAAGGCCTCTTCCTTTCCGGGCCCCTTGCTGTGAATGAGGAAGATCCATGGGGCCTCACTGACCCGGTGGGCAAAAGTAAACACCGTCCGGTAAACACCCTCATCGTCGTCAAAGGCCCTCATCTCCATGACGAATTGGTGTAAAACTGTAATGGCCTCCAGTTGTCTTTCCTTTTCGACATTGGCTTTCTCCAGTGCCGCTGCATATCTGCGCACCTCGTCGTGAGTCTTTGCCAACTCACCGGATAATCGTTCAGCCCGTTCCCTTTCCTTGATGGACCTGATCCCGATAAACCGGAGGAGTACGGGCAGAAACCAGAGCAAACCGATGCGGAAAATGAGTGCGAACCAATGGTCTTTCACGGCGTCAGAACCCACTGCAGGCAGATAGATAAGGGTGCATACACCGGGTATTGTCAATGCCTGGAACCAGGATGTGTAGGGAGCCCTCATGGCAATGATGAAATAAAGGAGGAGATGAAACTCGCTGTCAATCCTCCCGGTCAGGGCAACCAGGATGCCGGCAAACACAATATCACTGTAGATGAATAAGGGACTCTCAGGGCCCTCACGGCCCCTCTCGAGAACGAAGATCAATATTGCCCAGATACCGAAAGATATTGCCAGAAAAGCTACATAGCGGGCAAAGGCTACCGCATCTCCCGTCAGGCTCCAGAGGAGAATGCCTGTGCCAAAGAGCAGCCGGAGAACCAGCCTTTGGAAACGAGGACTGACTCGAGGATTCATGGGCCGAAACATTCAACTCACTCCCCTGAAGATCTCTCGAAGGGCATTAGTCACTGTACTCATTGTCGGATAATCGATATTAAAAACATTATCTATTGCTGAGTGACGAATATGGTTCGGATAATCTGACAGCCAGAGGGAGGGGACCCCTCTGACGGCAAACGGGGTATGGTTGCTTTTGCCGGTTTTGGATCGAACCTGCTCCGTCCGGCAACCCATCCCGTCCAGGACATCGGAAGCCAGTTGCGCCAGGCCCTCATCAAGGGCTGTCTCTCTGTCACGGGTAATAACACAAAGATTCGGCCACCCTACAGCGTCGAGATTTACAAGACAGGATATCTCTTTGAGAAGGTTCGCTCTATAAAGCTGTGCAGCGTAATGCTCAGCTCCAACGCAGCCCTCTTCCTCACAGTCGGCGAACAGATACCGGATATCGAATGGTAAATCCTTGTCAAAGCCGCGCCTGATAAAGGCCAGCATAACCGCGATACCGGAGGCGTCATCACTGGCGCCCGGAGATCGAGGCCTGGAATCATAGTGTGCAGTCAGGATAGCATGGCGGCCCGATGCGGTGCCTCGGGCCGCTTCGATATTCCGGCAACGGATTTTCCTCCTCCTGGATTTTACCCATAACCTGACCCGACCGCCTCCCGCCTCAAGGACCCTCTCGGCCGCCGTTTTTTTTACTGAGATACCGGGTATGGGCGCCACGCTGTAATCACAGGCCCCGGAATAGAGTTCGTCGAAATAATCATTGTACCAGATGAGGGCAGGAGCCCCCCTCAGGGCGGCCTCCCTCACCTTGGCCGTCTCATGGTTTTTCCACAATTTGGCCAGATGAACCTTGCCGGCACATTTACCCAGGGATGCGTAATCCTCCTCGCGGGCGTGGCCCACACATTGGATATCCGCCTCCAGCTTTTTCACAGAAGGTGATCCTACTCCCGGCAAGGCATCCACACGCTCGAAACCTCTGCCCGTGTCGATCTCCAGAGACCATTCCCGGGGAATGGTTATATCAACCGTAAAAGGGTGAACCTTGACCCGAAGACCCCATGAACTCAACAGTTTTTCCAGATAGGAAGAGGCCATTCTGTGTCCCTTGTTGCCGATAAATCGGTCAGGATAATCCAGACTCAATCGGTGCATGTAAGTCTTGAGTTCTTCTTCCATAATCCTTCTGTTGACAGGGTCGCAAAAAGTCCAGACGGGACTTTTTGCTCCTCGGCAAGCGAAAAGTGTCATTTCCGCTTGCCTTACAAATCAATGACTTACATCGTAGGTCATTGATTTGGGCGCCCCATGCGGGGCGGGTTGATGACTTTTTGCGAAGCCATCTTCTATTGGTGCCAACTCCTTTTAAAGCCGGCCTCCGGACTCCTCCAGGGCTCTCAGATCATCCAGCAGGGTCTCCAGATCCTGCCGCATCCCGCTGTCCTGAGCCGGTACTAATCTCAACGCCATCTCAGCGCTTCTCCTCGCCTCTTCAAGGTTCCCAAGGGAACGGAGTATCCGCGCCCGGGTATCCAGATAGGGATAGAGCGGGACCGGTGCCATCTCAATAGCTCTCTCGATCAGCGACAGCGCTGAGCCATGTTGACCGAGGCTGGTTCTCACCCAGGCCAGGTTATTGAGCACTGCGGGGTCCGAATCACCCCGCTCGATTGCCCGCCGGTATTCACGTTCAGCCCCCTCAAGATCCTCCGAAGCATAGTAAATATCTCCCAGCATGGAATATGCTTCAGGAAGATGGGGGTTTCGGCCTGCGGCCTCATTCAACACAGTTACCGCATTCTGGTCGTCCCCGGCCTGGGTATAACCTGCAGCGAGTTCGAGCTGACGTTCATAGGGCACTTCCTCAAGGATGGTCTGTTCCCTCACTGCACAGCCGGCTGCAATGGCTGTAATTATCAGGAGATGTATAAGAAAATATGACCTTGCGGAATATCTCATATCTCAAGTCACTGTTCCATGGAAATGGATTACTGGAGTGGTGGCAGGGCTAGGGAGTGTTGATTTTACCGATCACTGATCACTCGTTCCGACCCCGAGAGCTTCATCCATGCTGCCTGATCGAAACCCTTCAAGGTCAAAGGCGACATAGTGAAAACCCATTTCTTTCAGGGAAGTGCCGATGTGCTCTCTGGTGCCTTCCTTAAGGAGTTCATCAGCGCGTGCAACGGGCAGTTCGATTCTGGCCACTTTCCCGTGAATTCGAAGCCTGACAATATCAAAACCCAGTCCTTTTAGAAATCGCTCCCCCCTGTCCACCATCCTCAGTCCCTCCGCTGATATTGGGTCACCATATGGGAACCGGGTTGCGAGGCATGGGGATGAAGGTCTGTTCCAGTTGGGAAGTTCCATTCTCCTGCATTCGGTTCTTATATCATCCTTCGAAAGCCCTGCCTCACGTAAAGGGCTGCGGACTCCAAGTTCCTCAAGGGCCCTGATGCCGGGTCTGTATCCCTCATCGTCATCCGAGTTGGTGCCGTCCAGTACCCAGGCAATCCCCTTGTTCAAAGCCTGATCGACAAGATGAGAAAAGATCATTTTTTTACAGATATAGCAACGATCAGGCAGATTTCGGGCAACATCTTCATTCGCCAGAGGATCGAGGTGAACAGATCTGACGAGAACCCCCCTTGATTTTGCCAGAGCCAGAGCTTCCTCGGCCTCTCCCTCTGCAAGAAGAGGACTGTGAACAGTCACGGCAACAACGGAATCCGGACCGAGTACCTCAACTGCGAAAAAGAGAAGGAAGGAACTGTCAACACCCCCTGAATAAGCTACCATGACACGACCCATCTCACTGAGGATGGACCGCAGCCTGTTAATGCCCGGGTTCTGCCCGGCGGCGTTAACTCTATGGTTCACTCTGGCCTTCATCGTGAAAGGGTTTGGACATCAGATATGATACGTGTAAGGATGATCGTACTCTTTCTCCACACCAATTTCCTGCGCCTGATCGCAGAGATCCGAAATTGAAATTGTATCGAAAAAGTCGCCAATCTGCTGACTGATCTTTGCCCACATATCAGTAGCTACACATTCATCCTTCCGGGGACACTGTTTCTTCGGGCTCTCGCCGACACAGAAGACCAGTTCAAAAGGACCTTCTGTGGCCCGGATAATATCACCAAGGGTGATGTCAACGGGATCCTTCAGAAGATAGTAGCCCCCGCTTGGACCTCTTTTGCTGCCGAGGATATCGGCTTTTTTAAGCTTCTGAAAGATCTGTTCGAGATATCTCGGACTTATCTGCTGTCGCCGGGATATGTCTTTGATCTGTGTTGGCAATCCCACAGAGTGATAGGCAATGTCAAATAACGCTCTCACTCCATAGCGGCTCTTGGTAGACAATCTCATGGACAAAATAACCCCCTTTTTGAGTTTAATACTTTAATTCTTGACAGTATTTTTTTCCATCAAAATCGTCAAGTATATTTTTGTCCCCGATCCCCGGTTTAAATTCCAGATTCCAATTCCAGATTCCTAATCCAAGATCCAAGATCCAAGATCCAAAAGAGAGCGCAGTCATTGCTCGCAAAAAGCCAGCTAACCACAGGGTTTAGTTCAGGCTTTCCCGGGAACCACAACGTAAAGAGACGTTCGCAGTCAAAGTCTCTCTCACCCGGAAAGCAAGGGTTCGCCTGCCCTGAGCTTGTCGAAGGGTTCCTCTTTGCTCCGAACGTCTCTGCGGTCATAATTTTTCCCGGCTCAATTTGTCCGCCAATCTCGTCGGCTCCGGAAGCCGGTATCCTCTCAAACACATCTGAACACCTCTCACAGCCTCGCCTGGATCCAGCAGATGGCCAGGCGAAACATAAAGAGGTTTACACCTTTCCTTCGATCTCAGAACATAACCAGCCAGTATCCTGTTAATCATCAAGTGCTGCATAGCTCCCGGCTTATCGGCCAGCTCCATGTGTTCTCCAACCAGGCGGCTTTTAGCGCAGCCGATGGTGGGGATGCCCGTGAGAAGCCCGATGTGTGATGCAAGTCCCAGGCCTCTCGGGTGTGCGATACCCTGCCCGTCCACCATGATCAGATCAGGTGGGGGAAGCTCCCCGAGAAGGGGAAGAAGGGCCGGGATCTCACGAAAGGAGAGGAGACCGGGAACGTAGGGGAAAGGTGTGCGGCCCTCCCGGGCCGATGACCTGATCCGGTCGAGTTCGGGAAAGGAGAGAAGGACGGCCGACGCTCTGAAGAGGCCGGTTGACCTTCGATAGGACACATCGACGCCCAGGACCGTTCTGATCTCGGGTAATGGGCCGCCCCTCACACTCCCGGCCAGTTCGATCTGCAGGGAAACCGCTTCCTTCGGAGTGATATCCCATCTGTGGAGATCATTCAGATTCATCGGATTTGAGTCCTAAATCCAGGGTACAAAATACAAGGTTCAAAGTTCAAGATTCAAGGCTTGCGGCTTCGAAATTCGTGAAACGAGGACAAAAACCTGAACCACAGCACAGCCACTTCCAGGCTGCACCACCAGCCTTCGCCATCACCCTTCGCCATCACCCTTCGCCAAGGCTATGGGTGACAAGAGGCTACGGCCTGGCAAGCAGGGTTTCACACAGGGGAAAAGGGAAAAAGCCTTTCTTCTTTTGACTGTTAACAAGTTTATCCCTGAAGCCTTGACTCAACCCTGCGTCACCCTGTGCACTCTGTGGTTAGTTGGTTTTTTGGATTTTGGATCTTGGATTTTGGATTAAAACCGATAACTAACCTTCAGCCCGTAAACAGGTTTAGAGGCATGAATGATGGTGGGAGCCAGGGTGATCTTCTCACCCAGGGTGTTCGTGGAAAGATAGGACACCGCTCTGCCGATAACAGTACCGAATACGGCGCCGAGAAAAACATCCGAGGGCCACGCATCCTCGTAGTAGAGCTGGCCGAGACCCACACCCGCAGCGACCCCGTACCAGAGGATATTGGCAAACAACCCTCTCTGATATGCCAGAACACTGGCAATGGAGAAAGTCAGAGCAGTATCCATGTCCGGCATGGAACCGAATCCCGAGAACGGCCTGAACTCGCCCGATCCGCTGCCACCGTCCGGGGATTCCCGTCCCAGAAGCAGCTGGGTCACCCCGGTGAACAGAGCCGTGAGCGCTGCCGCCTCCAGGCTCATTAAAGTGTCCGACTTGATTCTCTGATCCTTGAAAAGGTAGCCGACCAGGTATGCACCCGCTGTTATGGGAATGACATACTCTCCCAGATCGTTGAAAAACCTGTATATATCTTCGTTAAATCCGTCACTTCTGCCGGAAATATCCGAAAGGACACCCTCGTCGTTGTAGAGAAGAACAAGGGTGGTCAGCAGGGTGATACCCGCAATGGCGGTTCCCTTGGGTGTAAGACGAAAGGGGGCGGAAAGGAGATAATGCAGGTCATTGTCCACCTTTTCCATGACCATCTCGAAACCCGGATCCAGACGTTCTGTACCCTCGGATGCTTCAAGAACCGTCAGTGTACGATCATCCGCCGGATTGCCCTCTGCATGGATCCACACCGGCCACAACAGGAGGCCAAACACAGTGAAGAAAACACCCGCTCTCATTCCTCGCCTTCCGTTTGCCCGGATAAATCGCTCCGGTCCTGAGAGTCCGGGATTGGCATCGGCCGGATGCTGATACCATTCGTTCCGGCTGCCTCCTCGGGGAGGATCACCCCTGCCGAGATGATCATCCGAAAGGCTTCATCAACTCCCCATTCCAGTGGAACGGTTTCCGCCTCGGGAATCACAAAGAGAAAACCCGAAGTCGGATTAGGTGTTGTGGGGATAAAAACGGTAAAGGAACGGCCCGGCACCTTTTCGGCAAGGTCCCCTTCGGATTCACCGGTTACAAACCCGATGCTGTACAGCCCCTTCCTGGGATATTGAACAAGCACGACACGCCTGAAACTGTCCTCCCCCTTCACAAAGATAGCCTCGAGGACCTGCTTGGTGGAGAAGTAAAACCAGCGAAGAAGAGGGATCTTCTCCAGAATATTCTCGCCCAGGCTAAGAAACTTTCGTCCGATTACATTCGCGACGAAAGCGCCAATGACAAATACCACCATAATTGAAAGTACCAGACCCAGGCCTGGTATGGGAAACCCGACAAGCTCCTCGGGACGGTAGGCTGGTGGTATAAGACCCAGGGCTTTGTCGGTAAACCTCACGAGGGTCATCAGTGCCCACCCTGTCAGCAGCACAGGTAGAAGAGCGATAATCCCGGTGAACATGTACCTCCGTATTAAGGTTTTCATTAGTTGGTATTTTATCGGAAGAGTTGAAAGTTTGCCAATGTAATATGCGAATTAAGGTCAAGGACCTGGATTCAGGGCCGGGGAAACACGCAGTTATCGCAATGACAACCACTTTTCTGGATTCTGGGTCCAGGATTTTGGATTAGAGACAAAGCTCGGGACTTTTTTTCATTATTTCCCTTGATTTTTTAATGTCACTGGTTATATTTGCTTCCAGCGTTAGCACTCATGAACGGAGAGTGCTAAAACATCCCCTGACCCCGTGCTGTGTAACAGAGCATGCTGTCATATACATGGGGGGCATTTACAAAAACCGTTTCAGGAAAAAGGAGGAATGAAAGAGATGAAGATCAGACCACTGCAGGATCGTATTCTTGTCAGAAGGCTTGAGGAGACCGCCAAGACCAAAGGTGGGATCATCATCCCCGACACAGCAAAAGAGAAACCCCAGGAGGGAGAAGTCGTTGCCGTCGGCAAAGGTAAAGTAATGGAGGATGGTAGCCAGCGCCCTCTGGACGTCAAAGCCGGGGACAGGATTCTTTTCGGCAAATACGCCGGTACCGATGTCAAGATCGAGGAAGAGGATTATCTCATCATGAGAGAGGACGACATCCTGGGAGTTATCGAGAAGTAATTGATCATAAAATTTATTAAGGAGGTTCATTCAGATGTCAAAAATTATCTCATTTGATGAAGAGGCTAGAAAAAAACTCCTCACTGGAGTCAACGCCTTGGCTGACACTGTGAGAGTAACACTCGGTCCAAAGGGCCGTAACGTAATTATTGAGAAAACCTTCGGATCCCCCACTGTAACCAAGGACGGGGTAACCGTTGCCAAGGAGATCGAGCTCGAGGATAAATTTGAGGATCTCGGAGCTCAGATGCTCAAGGAGGTCGCCAGCAAGACATCGGATGTGGCCGGTGATGGAACTACCACCGCTACCGTCCTTGCCCAGGCGATGTTCCGTGAGGGAATCAAGAACGTCACAGCTGGCGCCAATCCCATGGATATCAAGAGGGGTATTGATTCCGCCGTTACTGTTGTGGTCGAAGAGCTGCACAGGATCAGCAAGCCGACCAAGGAGCAGAAGGAAATTTCCCAAGTGGGTACAATCTCGGCCAACAACGATCCATCCATCGGCGAGATCATCGCAGAGTCCATGAGCAAGGTCGGCAAGGAAGGTGTCATTACAGTTGAGGAAGCCAAGGGAATGGACACTTCCCTGGAGGTCGTTGACGGCATGCAGTTCGACCGCGGTTACCTCTCTCCATACTTCGTCACCGATGCGGAGCGGATGGTGGCTGAACTCGAGGAGCCCTATCTCCTGATCTTCGACAAAAAGATCAGCGCTATGAAGGACCTCATCCCCATACTGGAGGAGATCGCAAGAGCTGGCAAGCCTCTCCTGATCGTTGCGGAGGACATCGAGGGCGAGGCTCTCGCTACGTTGGTCGTCAACAAGATACGGGGTACGCTGAACTGTTCAGCTGTCAAGGCGCCGGGATTCGGGGACAGGCGTAAGGCCATGCTGGAGGATATCGCCATCCTGACCGGTGGCCGGGTCATCTCCGAGGATATCGGGATCAAGCTGGAGGCCGTTACCCTGGATGACCTGGGCCAGGCCAAAAGAGTATCCATCGACAAGGACAACACGACCATCGTCGATGGGGCCGGAGCCAAAAAGGATATCGAGGGCAGGGTCAGTCAGATACGGGTCCAGATCGAAGAAACCACCTCTGAGTATGACCGTGAAAAGCTGCAGGAGCGGCTGGCCAAGCTGGTTGGCGGAGTTGCGGTCATCAAGGTCGGCGCCGCTACTGAAACAGAGATGAAGGAGAAGAAGGCCAGGGTGGAGGATGCATTGCACGCCACCAGGGCGGCTGTTGAGGAAGGAATCGTCCCCGGTGGGGGCGTGGCTTTCCTGAGGACCATCAAGGCCCTGGAAAAGATAAAAACCCCCAATCACGATCAGCAGGTTGGTGTGCAAATCGTCGAGAAAGCCCTTGAGGAACCGCTGAGGCAGATCGTCAACAACGCTGGTCTCGAACCTGCCATCATTCTCGCTGAAGTGAAGAAAAACAAGAAGACGAGTTTCGGGTTCGACGCGGCTGCGGAGGAGTATTCCGATCTCATTGAGGCTGGCATCATCGACCCGACAAAGGTCACCCGGTACGCTCTTCAGAACGCGGCATCCATCGCTGGACTGCTTTTGACCACCGCGGTAAGCGTGGTTGAAAAACAGGAGGAGAAAGATGCGATGCCCGGCGGCGGAATGCCACCTGCCGGAGTTCCAGGCATGTATTAATAAACACGGGCTGAAGC
>QIEJ01000132.1 GCA_003228585.1 Pseudomonadota bacterium | reverse complement strand
AGCGAAACCTGATTTTGAGAGAACTGGGAGAGCGAGGCTTTGACTCCGAACGGCTCGGCGATTTATGCTTCGCATGGGATTGCCGCGTCGTTCCTTCGTCACTCCTCGCAATGACTGCGTATTCTCTTCGCCCATTGATCTTTGCTCTTTGATCCGACCTTTTAAAAAACGCAAGAACTATGCTATACCCATTGAAAAAATCGATAGTTTGAATAACAGATACGCGTCCCACCGATTGGACCGGGACAGTGAGGCTCGAAAATGGATGATTTCAGGTCCAGATTGAAAGAGGAAACACTGCTCTGTGACGGGGCCATGGGAACGGCGCTTCAGGCCTCCTCCCTTAAACCCGGTCAAGCCCCGGAGTTCCTAAATATTGAGAGCCCTGATGATATATCCAGGGTCCACCGTGAATTCATCGAGGCTGGAGCCGACATAATAGTGACCAATTCCTTTGGCGGCAACAGAATCAAACTGTCTGCTTTCGGTCTGGAGGAAATGACGGAGCAGATAAACCGGGCCGCTGTAAGGATAGCCCGGGCTGCGGTTCAGGGAAGAGGTTACGTTGCGGGAAATGTCGGACCAACCGGAAGGTTCCTTACGCCCGTCGGTGACATGGAATTTGACGAGGCATTTGATGTGTTTTCCCAGCAGATAGGAGCTCTCGCAGACGAAGGTGCAGACCTCCTCGTTCTCGAAACTTTTACCGACATCAAGGAACTGCGAGCCGCTGTCATTGCCGCTCGTGTCCTGGGTGATATTCCCGTGGTCGCTACCATGTCCTTTGAGCCTAACGGAAACACCCTTCTCGGCAGTTCCCCGGAAGCCGCGGCAGTAACCCTTGAAGCCCTGGGAATCGATGCAGTGGGAGCCAACTGCGGACTTGGCCCCGATGGAATTCTTCATGTCCTTCGCGGCATGGCCGCAGTGACAGAGCTTCCTCTGGTATCACAACCCAATGCCGGTATGCCGCGTCTTGTGGAGGGCAAAACCGTTTTCCCCTCCACACCCGAGGACATGGCGGCTTACACCAGGGACTTTCTTGACATAGGGGTCGGCGTTTTGGGCGGGTGCTGTGGAAACACCCCCGGGCATATCTCCAGATTGAGGGAGATTCTGGATACTGCCGGAGCCCGGTCCCCCAGAACCCTGACAAATCCGGCAGCAACAAGATTGTCCTGTCGGGAATCGATTCTTTTCATCGGTGGCCACAGTCCCTTGAGATCTGTAGGTGAAAGACTTAATCCTACAGGGCGAAAGGCTCTGGCTGAAGCGGTTAAATCAGGCAATCTGAATCTCTATCGGGAGGAAGCCCGTCTCCAGGTCGAAGCGGGGGCACACATGCTGGACGTAAATGTAGGCGTGCCGGGTATTGATGAAAAACGGACCATGCATGAGGCGGTTCTGATGGTCCAGCAATCCGCTGCAGTGCCTCTCAGCCTGGATTCTCCCATGCCGGATGTCATAGAAGCTGGATTGAGGGTTTCGGACGGAAAGGTCCTGATCAATTCCGTTACAGGCGAAGAGGATAGCATGAAGATGATTTTCCCTCTTGCGAAAAAATACGGCGCCGCAGTCCTGGGCCTTACGCTGGATGAAAAGGGGATTCCCGCCAAATCCAAAGACAGGGCGAAGATCGCTCGCAGAATACTGGACAGGGCGGTAAAAGAGGGACTGGAGCCAACCGATCTCATAATAGATTGCCTGACTCTGTCAGCGGGCGCTGAGCAGGAATCGGTATTCGAGACAATAGAGGCTTTAAAAGAAGTCCATGGGGAACTTGGTCTCAACACCATGCTGGGGATAAGCAACATCTCATTCGGTCTCCCGGCGAGGGAGAATCTCAATGCCGCCTTTCTGGCCATGGCTGCTTCCGAGGGACTTTCAGCAGCCATCATTAACCCGTTTCACAGATTATCAATGGGCGTTCTGGCTGCTTCCAGGGTTATTACAAACCAGGATCCTCAGGCCAGAGAATATATCAGGGTCTTTTCCGGAGAGAGCAAAGAAAAGGTGTCACCCCGAAAAGGTGAAGAGCCGTCAAAAGAGGAAACACTCAGGATGGCCGTCGTCGAGGGTAACCCCGAACAGGCGCAGAAACTGTCCAACGAACTTCTTGAAGCAGGAACACCACCCATGGATCTGGGAGAGAAAGTTCTCATTCCGGCGATGTCCGAGGTAGGGAAAAGGTTTGCCAGCAATGAGTATTTCCTGCCTCAGGTCATAATGTCGGCAAAGGCGATGAAAGCTGCGTTCGAACCGATCCGGGTCAGGCTCAAGGGTCAGGACATACAACCCCGTGGACGTATCATGATAGCCACGGTTGAAGGGGACATTCATGATATCGGCAAGAACATCGTCATCACACTGTTGGAAAATCACGCTTTTGAAGTCATTGATCTTGGGAAAAACATACCCGCAGACGTGATCGTAAAAGACACCATCGAGAACCAGTATGATGCCATTGGGTTGTCCGCGCTCATGACGACCACCATGGTCAAGATGAAGGAGGCCGTCCAGGCCGTCAGAGAGGCCGGCCTGAAACTTCCTGTTGTCATCGGCGGAGCAGCGGTCACCAGCGAGTTTGCAGAGGAGATAGGGGCTGACGGTTACGCCGAAGACGCTACCCAGGCTGTAGCGGTGTTTCTCAATCTCATAAAGAAAGGAACGGACGGATGAGGACTTTCGACATCCGTCAACTTCGCGCCCTCAGTGCAGTGGCCCGCCACGGGGGGTTTTCCAGAGCCTCACGGGAAGCAGGAATCACACAGCCGACCCTTAGCACACACATCAGAAATCTGGAGAATCAGCTTGGGGTAAAACTCTTCGACAGGGCGGGCAGATCGGTTACCCTCACACCGGCAGGAGAGGTCTTCCTGGATTACGCCTCCAGGATCCTGGACCTCTGCGATCAGGCAATCGAAGCTTTGCAGGTCCACCTTGGACAGATCAAGGGTGAAATAGATATGGTAGCCAGCACCGTACCCGGGGAATATATCCTTCCCGGCTGGCTTACTGAGTTTAACAGGAAGTACCCTGATGTTCTGGTTAAGCTCTCGGTGAGCGATTCGCAAACGGTTATGGAAAAAGTTACCTCAGGAGAAATTCCAATCGGGATAGCCGGGATTAAAGCAAACCATCCATCCCTGACCTCAACGCTTCTGAAGGAAGACATTATAGTCCTTGTAGGAACAGAGGAATTTATCAGGGAAAAAGGGTTAGGCTCTCAGGTCGACAGGGATAACCTTGACAAGATACCGCTGATAAAGCGGGAGCCTGGATCCGGAACACAGAGGACAGTGGAGCAGACTTTGAAAAACTCGGGTATTAACCCCGACAAACTCCTCTGGACCGCTTACCTGGGAAGCACCAGAGCTGTTATTGAGGGTGCGCTTGCCGGTATGGGAGGAGCTTTTCTGTCAAGGTTCACCGTTGAAAAAGAGCTGAAAGAGGGCATTCTGAAAGAAATTGAGGTCAAGGATCTGAGAATGGGGAGAGGTTTCTTTGTAATTACCCATTCATCCCGGTCCCTGTCTCCCATTGCTCAACGGCTGCTGGAAAACCTGCTTCCATAGGCCGGGTCCTGATTGACGATAAGGTCTTGAAGTTACGGACAAAGATTATATAATTAAGTGTTTATCTTTTTAGGAAGGAATCATAGTACTAGGTACTAGGGAATAGGAACTGACTTTAAAGATGCTGACTGGCTACAATACAGATATCAGGCATCAGGGAACCATCTTCCACATTCAGACGGAGGACGGCGGTGAAACCAATCCTGTCATCGTAAGCCTGGTTTATCAGGGCGGGAGGATCCTGGCCTCAAGGAAGACCAGTTACGCCCGGATTGTCGGAACCGAGGATTTCCTGTCTCAAATTCGCACCATGCTGGAAGACCAGCATCGAGCCATGATCAGAGCGGTCAAAACCGGAACTCTTCCGGCAGATACAGGACCCGAAGCTTCCTCCATGTCAACTGACATGGCAACAGAAACACCTGAGGTAAACGAAGCACCTCCACCGGCCTCCAGGGAACCTGAATCTTTTAAGGAGAAAAACCTTGACCAGGTGATTCTGGAATATCTCGCATCGGAGATGGACGAGGAATGACCCGAGTCGGCAGATGATTCAGCTTTTCCACGTCAGCAAATGGTATCAGAAGGACGTACCAGCCCTCCAGGATACAAACCTGCATGTACCCAAAGGTGATTTTGTCTTTATCACCGGCCCCAGTGGAGCTGGAAAGAGCACGCTTTTAAAACTCATCTTCGCCGAGGAAAGGCCCACCAATGGGCAGATTCTTGTCCATGGGCGTAATATCGCCCGCCTGCCGACATCCAGGATCCCGACTCTCCGACGGGAGATAGGGGTTGTCTTTCAGGATTTCAAGCTTCTGCCCAACCGTAATGTCTTCGAAAACGTCGCACTGGCACTGGAAGTGCTGGGGATGCCCAGAAGAGACATAAGCCGCCGGGTGTGGTTGATCCTTAAAAGGCTTGGCATGCATCACAAGATGAGGGCCAACCCCCTCACCCTCTCCGGCGGTGAACAACAGCGGGTCGCCATTGCCCGAGCCCTGGTTAACGAACCTCTGATCCTCATAGCAGATGAACCCACGGGGAGTCTGGACCATGATGCGTCCGATCGCATCATGGAGGTTTTCACCGATGTCAACGCCAGGGGGACGACTGTCATCGTTGCCACCCACAACATGGGGATGGTCAGCTCCATGGGAAGGAGGGTCGTTCACCTTGACAGTGGCCGTATCGTCCAGGGAGAGACGTTGTGAGCCGTCTTATCTCTTCGTTACTCCGGGCCGCTGCAAATCTTCGCCAGAATTGGGCGACCAGCAGTATCACCACGGGTATCATAGCCATTAGTCTGTTCCTGGTCGGCGGCTACCTTATGCTGGCCCACAACCTGGGCAATGTAGTGATCGGGTGGAAGAGCGATGTCAGGGTAACCGCTTATCTCAGGGACGGTTTCCCGATCTCGGATATCAACCACCTGATGGATGAGATCTCCGGATATCCCGAAGTCGAATCCGTCATCTACATAACCAGAGATCAGGCTTTAGAGGAATTCCGGGCTATGCTGGACAAGGAGAACAACCTTCTTGAAGGTCTCGAAGAATACCCGTTGCCTGCAAGTCTCAGGGTGACTCCTCGCCGGGATTACCAGAACATGGACGGAATCAATTCCATTCTGGCGAGGATGGGCGATGATCCTCTTGTAGAGGAGGTTAATTACGGGCAGGAATGGCTTGGGCGTCTGGAAAAAGTCATAAAAGCTTTTCATTTCATCGCGGTGGGCTTCGGGATCATCCTCTGCCTGGCTGCCGTTTTCATTATTTCCAACACCATTAAACTTACCGTCCTGGCCAGACGTGACGAACTGGAGATCATGCGTCTTGTCGGCGCCACAGAGGCTTTCATTCGTACACCTTTCCTCATCGAGGGGCTGATCCAGGGATTTGCAGGTTCGGCAGTCTCCCTCGCTATGCTGACTCTCCTTTACCGGGTCCTGATTGCACGGATGGATTCGGCTATCTATAAGATCCTCGGCATCGGAACAATCAATTTCATCCCGTCCGGATCCGTAATAGCGATTCTTCTGGGTGGGATGGTGCTGGGCGGACTCGGATCACTGGCTTCAGTAGGAAGGTTTTCCAGAAAATGAGACTGCTCTATCCAGGACTCATCATACTCTTCCTTGCTGTTCCCGCCTCCACTGCCGCCCAGGACGAAGTCGGCTCTATCCAGGAAAAAAAGATGGAACTCCAGGCTGTGGAGGAAAAGAAGGATGCCGCCGAGGAAAGGGTGCGCAAATCGGAGAAAAAAGAGAAAACGATCCTGGGTGAACTCGAGGCACTGGACAGAGAGATTGGACGTACAAATCGAAGGATCGGCAACCTTCGCAGGGACGAGCAGGACCTTATGGTCCAGATCAGCAGGACAGAAAAAAGCCTCGTCAGAATCGCCCATGAGAGGGAGTTGGCCAGAGAACGACTCATGATCCGTTCAACTGCCCTTTACAAAGCCGGTAATGTAAGTTATTTAAAGGTAATTTTGGGATCAAACGGAATTGAGGACCTCGAACATCGGCTCTTCTATCTGAAGAAAATTGCCGAGCACGATTCGGCCCTTTTCAAAAAGGCCGCCGTCCTCTTCGCCGGGGAGAAACAGGAGCAGGACAGGCTTCTTGCAGAAAGCAATCGATTAAAATCCACACGCCGGGACCTCGAGAAGGATCTATCCACTCTGGCTCGCAGAAAGCGGTCCAGGGATATTCTTCTTGCATCGGCCAGGAACGAAAAGGAGAAATATACCCGCCTGATAAATGAGTTAGAGGTCTCTTCAACGAGGCTCATCAAACTGATTGATGCCCTCAGCCGACAAGCCGAGACCGGTGATTCCGCCTTTCCACTGCTTAAAGGCGCACTGAAAAGCCCAGTATCCGGACAGATCGTGGTGGACTTCGGAAAGAACCTGAACGCCCGGTTCAACACTTATACCCTATCCAGTGGCATCACCATCCGATCCGCCGAGGGCACACCCGTTAGATCGGTCTTCAAAGGTAAGGCGCTGTTCGCTGACTGGTTCCGTGGATACGGGAGAATAATTATCCTCGACCACGGGAGCGGTTATTACACCCTGTACGGGCACCTGTCAGCCATCCACGTCGAGGTTGGGCAGGAGTTGGACACGGATGAGCTTATCGGCCTGGTTGGTGACAGCGGTTCTCTGGAAGGACCGGCTCTCTACTTCGAGATCAGGCATCATGGAAAACCGGTTGATCCCCGACCATGGCTGATGAACATCGAGGAGACCGGCAAACGAATCGGGCTCAGGTAACCGGGAGTCCGGATCAGCTTGATTATCCAGCTACGATGGTCAGATTTTATACCAGCATTGAGAGTTGATTGAGAGGAGACATTATGAAGCGCATTCGCGGGCTTAAAATTGGGATTTTGATCGCCCTGTTGCTTCTTCTGGGAGCAACGATGGACAGCCGCGGCCCCGTAATGGATGTTCAGGCATACCCCGGGTCCGAGGCATCCAGTTATGAGCAGATAAAGATCTTTTCACAGGCACTTTCCATCGTGCAGCAGAATTATGTCGAAGAGCCTGATAACGAAGAGATAATTCGTGGAGCAATCCAGGGAATGCTGCGGTCCTTAGACCCTCACAGCTCCTTCATGGACCCGGATATGTACAAAGAGATGCAGATCGATACAGCGGGAGAGTTTCAGGGTGTCGGGATAACAATAGGCATACGAGACAGAATCCTGACGGTGATTGCTCCTATTGATGACACACCCGCTTTCAGGGCTGGTATCCAGGCAGGCGACAAGATCGTACGGATAGAGGGCAAGCTGACAAAGGAGATGTCTCTCATGGAAGCTGTGAAACTCATGAGAGGACCCAAGGGTACTGATGTCACTATAACCATCGTTCGCATAGGATCTTCCGAACCCATTGAATTTACCATCACACGGGATGTCATACCGCTGGTTAGCGCCAAGGTGAAAGATATAGACGATGATGTCGGCTACATCAGGATCACCCAGTTTCAGAAGGATACCAAGGAGGAGTTTGAGGAGGCCCTGAAAAAGATAAAGAAAGAAAATGGGGATTCCCTCAAGGGGCTTATCATTGATCTCAGGAACAATCCGGGGGGTCTGTTGATGTCGGCCATCGATATTGCCAACAAATTCATCGACTCCGGGGCTATCGTTTCTACAAAGGGCCGGCTTAAAAACCAGAACTATTCCTACAACGCTGATTCCAGGATCTCGAAACCGGAATACCCCATGGTCGTGCTGGTCAATGGCGGCTCCGCCAGTGCATCGGAGATCGTCGCCGGAGCTCTCCAGGATCACAAAAAAGCCATTATAATCGGGACAACAACCTTCGGTAAAGGATCTGTCCAGACTATTTACAGGCTTAACGACGGATCAGGTATGCGGGTTACAACAGCTAAATACTACACTCCCAGCGGCCGTTCCATTCAGAACACCGGTATAGAGCCGGATATTGTCGTGGTCAACAGAGGCAGCGCGCCCACTGGCTCTGTCAGGGAGAAAGACCTCAGTGGACATCTGGACAACGAGCAGATTGACGAAGAAGAGAACGAGCCCGTAAAAAACAGCGACCTTCTCCCTCACATAGACATCATACCCGAAAACCCGGAGGAAGATGACCAGTTGATGAGGGCGGTTGATCTTCTCAAAGGCCTTGACCTGTTCCGAGCCCGGCAGGCTTCTGAGACTGCCGGCACTGCGGAGTAGGCAAGCTGGGCACCCGACCTAAAAAAAAGGGCAGGGGGAAAAACAAACGAACGTTGATGGCGGTCCTTGGTACTGCCGCCGTCATGGCAGC